>JBILTI010000472.1:0-3283 GCA_044371595.1 Bacteriovoracaceae bacterium | reverse complement strand
CTTCTGGTGTTCAAGGTCGTTCTTCGAGTCAAGCAGCGGCACATCGCCTGGGTCTCCGGCCTTCGGACTGCGAGCGTCCCCGGACTCCTCTAAGGCCGGCCCGGTCTTCCCGCCCCAGAACTTCAATTCCCGGTCGGTCTTGGACTTTTGCTCGAGGTTCTCGTTGGAGATCTCGTCTTTAAATTCCGTCCTCCCTTTCATGGCACCGCTCTTTTCCGCCGAGGTCTTGTTCCTCCCAGCGAGGTTACCGCCGGCGAGCTGGTCGGTCTTCCCCTTCCCCTCGAGGTCTTCGAGGCTCTCCGCTTCCTTCCGGAACACAATCTCCTTGTCGAAGCTCTCGGTGATAAACTGCTCCTTCGCCTTGGCGTAGAGCGAGTTCTTGCAGATCGTAAGCACTCGGTCCCTTGCGTCCAGACGGCTCAGGATTCTGTGAGTGTTTTTAAAGAAGAGATTAAAGTTCTCGCCAGTGACGAGCCAGATGTTATCTTCCCAGACGAAGTCCGGCTTCTGATCTCCGGAGAAGTACCAGGAGCCCTCGTTTGGGACGTAGTTCTCCTTCTCTGACTCCTTGATATCGTAGCGCCAGAGGCCCGGCTTCAGCTCGGTCCACTGGCCGACGTAAGGGCTTGGCCCGATCAACCGAATCAGCCACTTTCCGAGGATCTTCTTGCAGTCCGCTTCGGATTTAAGAAGCCAGATGTCGTCCTCGAGGTCGAGCGGATCGATGTACACCGGGACGTCAGTTTTCTTCTTCTCCGCGGCCCCGTCATTCGATTGGTTCGTCGCCTTTCCCACGACCTTCTGCTGTGCCTCGGAGAGCTTCGCCTGCGAGTTAAGTGACTTCATCCAAAAGTCGAGCTTGAACTTTAGCGCCTTCGTTTTGATGTTCGGCTCAATGAGGTCTTGGATTCCGAGCTTCCCAATGGCCCTCTCGTAGGTCTGGTCACCGCTGAAGTTCAGGACCACGACCTTGATCATCGTGTCCTTCGCAATCTTTTTCCCGATCTTCATAAACGTCGCGATCTGGACGAAATCGTCCCGGTCCCGCAGTGAGGTCACTATCAGGGCCGCTGGTATCGTCGATAGGTACGTGGCCATGTCACTTGCGACGTTATGATCCTCGACCTCGAATCCCGGGTTCAGCCTAAGCGCATCAGAGAGCGTCTTGTACTCGTCTCGGAACAGAAACTTAATAACAGGAATCGAGGGGTTGCTCATCATTTTACCATTTTAAAAGTTGGAAATTTACAATGACTTATCGGCTTTTTTATAGAATTCTTAACATCTTAAGACCCGGACGGATCGCATGGAAATCCGGAAACCAGCAAAGCCTAACCTGTTGAAATTACGCACCCTGCAAGGCAGGCTACTCCTACGCACTTCAGGAATTATGGAAGACAACGAAGAGAATAAGGAACCCGAGAACCAGGATCTCCTCCAGGACCTTTCCGAACGCGGAAAGACAGCCGAGCTCGTCGAAATGTTCGAAGAGCTCCCGACCATGGACGTCGCCGAGTTCATGGAAGAGAAGCCGATCGAGGACGTGATCCGGTACCTAAAGAAGCTCGACCCGGACGACCAAGGGCGGATCGCCTCGGACTTCTCCCTCGACCTCCAGATCAAGCTCTTCCATTCGCTAGACCGCCGGACATTCGCGGGGATCTTTGCCCAGATGTTTTCGGACATCCGCGCCGACCTTTACCAAGAGCTCACGAAGGAAGAGCAGATCGAGCTCCTCCCGTACCTCGACAAGGGAGTCCGCGAGGACGTCATCATTCTCTCGGCTTACCCGCCGGAGACCGCCGGCGGGATTATGACGACGGACTTCGCCACCATCTTCGCGGATATGACGGCCTACGAGGCCCTTGCGAAGATCCGAAAGGACGCACCGTCGAAGGACATGATCTACTACATCTATGTAGTCGATCACTCGATGGTCATGAAGGGCTTCGTGACCCTGAAGGACCTGGTGATGCGCGACCCGAAGGACAAGGTTCACGAGATGCTCAACGAGTTCTACGTCTACTCCGAGGTGAACGAGGACCGCGAGTCGGTCGCCCAGAAGATCGAGAAATACGACCTTGTCGCGATCCCGGTCCTGAACTCGCTGAACCAGCTAGTTGGGATTGTCTCCCACGAGGAGGCGATCGACGTCATCCAGAAGGAGAATACCGAGGATCTCGAGAAGATCATGGGGATCATGCCATCGGAGAACGACGAGGAGTACCTCGCGACGTCATCATTACATCATTTCAAGAAGCGCGTCGTCTGGCTCGTCTCGCTCGCGGCGATCGGGATCATCTCCGGGATGATCATCAACGAGTACCAAGGCGTCCTCGAGCAGTTCATCATCCTCGCGATGTATATGCCTATGATGGCGGCAACTGGCGGCAATACCGGTGCCCAGGCCGCAACGGTCGTGATTCGCGCGCTCTCGCTCGGGGAGATCAGCGATGATGAGTGGCCCAAGATCGTCTTCAAGGAGATCAAGATATCGTTCATGCTCTCCCTCTGCGTCGCCCTCCTAACGTACCTGAAGATCGCGTTCCTTTCGTTCAATGCAATGCTTCCGGCCGGGTTCGACATGGGGTACATCGCCCTGATCATCTCTCTAGCAATCGCGATCCAGGTCGTCTCTTCGGCGATGATCGGTGCCGCGCTCCCGCTCATCGTCCGCCGAATGGGGGGCGATCCCGCCGTCGTGGCAAGCCCGGCGATCACGACGATAGTCGACATCACGGGCCTGCTGATCTATTTCACGATCGCCTCGGCTACTCTAGACAACCTAACTCATTGAATACAAATCAGACCTCAAGTTCTTTATAACTTGTAGGAGCTGATGATGAGGAAAAAGACTAAACCGCCGTATCTGAGTGGTGTTGAGTTCTCGAGGACTTCCTGGTGGCGTCGTAAGACCTTGGTAAAAATCCCTGAATCGCGACGCCTCAACCCCATAAGTCCTTAGAATAGATGGCATTATTCAAATTATGCCATGGCATCCAGTACCTTTCCGAAGATTACGTAAAAGCATCCCACCAAAGACCCAATCTCATGATCTCGAGAAGCAAATCTTCATGATAAGGCATGCACAAAGTTTTTAATGAAGACCCTGTGGTAAAATAACATCTTCATTGATAACTGCGTACAAGTTGCCGCTGCTTGTCGGGGAGACCTACAACAAAAAGACACTTAACTCATAACTGGGTAACTTGGAAGTAGAGCAAAATTAAAAGACGAGAACGGAAATATAAGTGAGGATTTGCCAGTGTGCAAAAGATACCAA
>JBILTI010000220.1:0-4411 GCA_044371595.1 Bacteriovoracaceae bacterium | reverse complement strand
CGCCGATGCCGCAGCCGAAGCGCGAGGTCCGGCTCGGCGACCTGGGACCCGAGGATAACGTCGTCTTTATCCGCGTCGGCGCCGACCGCGGGGCGCCGCCGGTGGAGTACGGCCCGTACTCCGTCGCGCTCCTCCGCCGCCTCTTCCGGGAGAAGCGGATCAGCGGCAAGACCGAGATCTTCGTAAAGGGGAGCGACGACTACCTCCTCCTCGCCGACGTCGTCGACTTCCAGGAGATCTTCGAGGAACTCCCGCCGGTGATCAAGGAATCGGAGCGGCGGACGAACGCCCGGAAGCCCTTCATCGCGCGGCTCTTCATCCAGAACAATAAGAACTTCTACGAGGGCATCTGCCGCGACATCTCCGTCGGGGGCATGCAGGTCCTCGTCGACGACTTCCGCGGCGCCACCAACGACCGGATCACGATCAACGTGCACCCGGAGAACTCGGACTACCACTTCGTCGCGACCGGCGTCGTCGTGCGCATCCTCGAAGGCAACAGCGGCTTCTCGTTCCGCTTCCAGGGCCTCTCCGAAGAGGCGACCCGGGCGATCGAGAAGTACCTCCAAGATAACTGACGTGAGCGCCCGGGCCGTCTCCTATACGACCGAAGACGTTTCGCTCCCGTGCTGCGGCGGGGACGCGGAGCTCTTCATCCGTCACTACGCCCGGGGCGCGCGCCGGATCCACTTCCTCCTCGTCCACGGGGCGCTCGAACACGCGGGCCGGCACGGCGATCTCGTCGAGTTCCTCCTCCGGAGCTACCGCGACGTCGCCGTCACGACGTTCGACAACGTCGGCCACGGTAAGAGCGGCGGGACACGGGCCTACGTCGAGAGCTTTCGCGACTACGTCGAGGACCTCCGGACCGTCGGCGAGTTCGTGCAGGGGAAGAACGACCCCGACACGAAGACGTTCATCCTCGCGCATAGCCTCGGGGGCCTCATCACGCTTACGCGGATCCTCGACCCGGCCTACGGGTACCCGTTCCCCGTCGCGGGCCTCGTCTTCTCCAGCCCCTGCATCAGGCCGCGGACGATCCTCGCGCCGGTGTCGCGGCCCCTCCTCAAGCGGCTCGATCGGTTGACGCCGAAGCTCCATCTTCCGATGATCTACACGGGCCGGGACCTCACCCGCGACCCCGACCGCGCGAACGACTTCGACACCGACGCGCTCATCCCGAAGTACATGAGCGTCCGGATGGCGAAGGAGGTGATCGACGCCTCCGATCGGATCGTCGGCCTCTCGTATTACCTCCGGATCCCGAGCCTCTTCCTAGTCGCCGGCGCGGACAAGATCGTCGACCCGGCGATCACGCTGCTCTTCGCACACGGGATTGATAAACACCTCGCCGAGGTCATACAATATCCGGACCACCATCACGAGCTCTGGAACGAAGTGGACCGCCGGGACATCTTCGCCACCATGAAGGGCTGGATCGACCGGAAGCTCAAGGAGTCGAAATGAAGCCACTGTTCCGCATCGCCCTCGCCGTCGCGCTCACCGCCCTGGCGAGCTGCGCGGCCTACAAAACCCACAACCAGACCACCACCGGCAAGGTGCGGCTCCGGGGCGGAGTGCACGAAAAGGACGCCTGGAACGACGTCCTCCTCCTTCGGCGGATGAGCTGGTACCACGGGATGACCCTCTACTTCGACGTCCTCATCTGGGACGCGAACATCGATTCGCCGTTCGCCAAGTGGTTCTCCCCGACCGAGCGGGAGTTCTTCACGAAGTGCGAGAAGCTCCTCGTGACGGCGGGCTACAGCGCAGATCCGACGAAGATCTCCCACGTGAGCTTCCGGGAACAGATGAAGCTCAACGGCTACGACGATGTCGTCCTGAACACGTTCGCCGCCGCGCTCAAGAGCCACCCGTCGGCCAACGACTGGCGCCTCCAGAACTACAAGATCCTGGGCTACTGCAAACGTTCTCCCTCCCGGATGGGCACTCGGAAGCTCGCGATCAATTTCCCGAGCTTCAACCAGCTCGAACTCTGACCGTTCTACTCCAACTCCCCGGATTCCCGTCGCCCGCGGGGTGGGGAGTGGTCTAAAACCCCATTTTACTTAAGATTTTCGTTCAAACACCGATAGGCAGTTGAGGTGTTATGAGTGAGAAAAAGTTTCAACGATTCGGAAAGTATCTGATCCTGGATCACCTGGTCGACGGTGGTATGGCCAAGATCTGCCGCGCGCGCTACCTCGGCGAGCAGGCGAACAAGATGGTCGCCGTGAAGATGGTCCAGCCGCAGTTTTCGAACGACGAAGCCTTTGTCCGGATGTTCCAGGACGAGCTCAACATCACCTTCGGGATGCTCCACCCAAACATCATGCAGGTCTACGATTACGGTAAGACCAACGGCCAGCTCTACACCGCCATGGAGTACATCCACGGCGCGAACCTGAAGCAGTACCTCGACCGGCTGAAGGAGCGGAAGGTCGTCTTCCCGGTGGAGATCTCGTGCTACATCATCTCCCAGGTCTGCCTCGGCCTCCACTACGCGCACACATTCACGGATAAGCTAACCGGGAAGCCGTTCAACATCGTTCACCGGGACATCTCCCCGCACAACATCATGCTCACCTACGACGGCGCCGTGAAGGTCATCGACTTCGGGATCGCGAAGGCGAATACCAACTCCGAGTCGACCCAGGCCGGGACGATAAAGGGGAAGCTCTCGTACCTCGCCCCCGAGTACCTCGACGGCCACGAGCTCGACGCCCGCTACGACGAGTTCGCCGTCGGCATCACCCTCTGGGAGATGCTCTGTTCGCGGAAGCTCTTCCAGGCTAACAACGACCTGGCGGTGCTGAAGCAGATCCAGGCCTGCAAGATCATCCCGCCGTCGGAGATCAACACAACGGTGCCGAAGGAGCTCGACGCGATCGTCATGAAGGCCCTCTCGAAGGACCGCGCGCACCGCTACGAGAACCTCGACCAGATGAACCGCGCTCTCGTGCGCTTCCTCTACTCGACGTACCCGGAGTTCAACGCCTCCGACCTCAAGGGCTTCGCCGACACGCTCTTTAAGAACGAGATCGAGAAGGACCAGGAGCGCTTCGTCGACTACGGCCGGATCGACATTCAGCCGTACATCGACGACATGAAGGCCGAGGAGTCGCGCACCGGCAAGATCAGCAAGAAGGACCTCCCGACGGGCCGGCCGACGGCCGCCGGGTCAAAGGAGCCAGAGCGCGAAAAGCTCCGCGAGCTCGAGTTCACGGTGGATCCGGGGGCGATCGAGATCGCGATCGACAAGGGCGCGGGCCCGGAAAAGACCACGACGAAGAAGCTCAGCAAGTCGACGGTGCAGACGGCGAAGGGGACGGTCAAGAACCGGATCTCTTCGCCGTCGCCGCGGACCCGCGACAAGACCTCGAGCCGGCTCATGAACCGCAAGGACATGTCCGAGGAAGACGAGAAGTCGACGTCGAAGGGGGCCCTCCTCTTCATCATCGCCTCCTCATTCGCCGGGGTTTCCTACTTCCAGGGCGACTTCACCGAGGAGTTCGTCGGCGTAAACGTCTACAAGCTCATCCACGGGGACGCCGCGGCGCGGACGATCTCCTCCGAGCCGACGGCGAAGCCCAAGCGGGCAACGGTTCCGACCCCGGCCGAGGCCCCGGCGGCCGGCAAGGTCGTCCTCGGCGGCGTGAGCATCTCGATGGAAGTCTACGTTAACGGACAGAAGATCGAATACCTGGGGACGCCGCTCGAGGTACCGCTCGAACAGCTGACGACGATCTCGATCCGGAAGCCGGGGTTCATTCCCTTCGTGACCCGGGTGACGCTCACGAAGGACCTCGACTCGCGGGTCATAAACGTCCCCGAACTCGAGCCGGCGCGGATGGGGCTCCTGACGTCGTCGCAGAACTACGCCGCAGGATCGAAGCTCGTCTACGAAGAGGCGGGCGAGATGGTCGAGCGGGACCTGCCGTTCAAGGACATGGAGATCACCGAGGGAACCTACCAGGCGAAGGTCGTGAATCCGATCCTCGGCACCGAGAAGCGGGTCGAGTTCACGATCGAAGAAAACAAAAAACACTTCCTCGAGTAGCGGCTAGCCCTCGCCGGGCTTCGGGTCCTCGAACCGCTTCGACTGCTTGAAGCGGTTGACCTTCCGCATGTTGAGGAGCTTGATGATCTCGGCCGCGGTTTCCTCGAGGGCCTTGCCGGTGACGTTGAAGACCGGCCAGCGCTTGTTCTCGGAGAAGATCTTCGTGGCCCATTCGATCTCCTGGGTCACCTTCGCGATGTCCGCGTAGTCTCCTTCGTCGTTCGCGAGGCCCAGTCGGGAGAGGCGGTTCTTCCGGATCCGGAACAGCTCGTCCGGGTCGATCGTGAGTCCGAAGATCTTCCGCTGGTCGATCTGGAAGAGCTTCTCGGGGAGCGTCACGCCCATGACGAT
>JBILTI010000219.1:0-4417 GCA_044371595.1 Bacteriovoracaceae bacterium | reverse complement strand
GGTGGCGCTCGCGAACGACCTTCTCTACAAGAAGGACGTTATGGTCGTCCGCGGCTCCTACCGGCCGCCGACGCTCGTGAGCTTCGACATGATAGCGACGGGCCTCAAGAACTTCGCGAAGGACATCGGGAAGAAGCCCGAGGACATCCTGACGATCTCCGAGATCACGATCTCGACCCTGAAGGACGACGGCGGCGAGATCGCGAAGGAAGACTTCCTCGCGCGCGTCGACCTCATGTGCACGATGGGCCAGAAAGTTCTGATCACGAATCTTCCGCAGTACTACAAGCTTTCGAGCTACTTCGCCAAGCTGAACGTTCCGCACCTGGGCCTCGTGCTCGGGATCTACAACTTCCAGCAGATCTTCACGGAGAAGTACTCGAACGTCGAGGGCGGCATCCTCGGGGCCCTAGGCCAGCTCTTCCGGGAGAACGTCAAGGTCTACATCTACCCGTATAAGTCGGAGAAGGGCGACATCGAAACCCTCGCGAACCTAGAGGTGCCGAAGGAGTTCAACCTCCTCCTCGCGCACCTGAAGGGCATGCAGCAGATCGACGACGTCGCGGGCTTCGACCAGGACATCCTCCACATCTACTCGTCGAAGGTGCTCCAGATGATCGTGAACGACGAGCCGGGCTGGGAGCGCATGGTCCCGCCGAGTGTCGCCAAGGCCGTCAACGAAAAATGCCTCTTCGGCCACCCCTGCTTCCGGAAATAGGGTTTAACCCTTCGGAGAATCCTTCGAGGGCGAGGAGGTCGGATTTCATTTTTAGGCCGTGGGCGAAGCCGCCGGGGCCGTCGGTTCCGACGATCCGGTGGCAGGGGTAGACGAGCATGAGAGGGTTCTTTCCGCAGGCCGTGCCGATCGCCTGGTAGCCGCGCGTCCCGAGCCGGTCCGCGAGGTCCTTGTAGGTCGCTATCGTTCCCCGGGGCACCGCGATCATTTCCCGGAGCACGCGCCGCTGGAACGGCGTGAGACCTTCGAGGTCGACGGGAACGTCGAGCTCCCGGACCTCGCCCGTGAGGTAGGCCTGGAGCCGGCGGTAACAGGTTTCGAAGAAGGGAGACCGCGCGTCCGGGGCAGTCGGTTCGGCCACGACCTCGATGCCCGAGAGGGTCACCCCGTCGCGGGACCGGAGCCGGAGCTGACCCACGATTGGGAGCGGCGGGAGGACGACGGTCAGTGTTTGTTCTTTCATCGGGACTAGTCTATCATGGCCCCCACATGAAAGTCCTCACCTCGCCGTATATTAATCCCTTCATAAACCTCGCCCTCGAGGATCACTTCCTCCGCGGCGGCGCGGACCTCCCGGTGCTGTTTTTCTACGTGAACAGGCCCTGCGTAGTGATGGGCCGCTTTCAGAACCCGTGGATCGAGACGAACCTCCCGTACCTCGCCGCCAACGACATCTGGCTGGTGCGCCGGCAGAGCGGCGGCGGAACCGTGTTCCACGACCTCGGGAACCTCAACTGGAGCTTCATCGTTCCCGGCGGGATCCTCGACCGGAGGACGCACGCGGACCTCCTTCGCGAGGCGTTCGCGAAGGCCGGGATCGAGCTCGACGTTTCTCCGCGGAACGACCTCTGGTACCAGGGCAAGAAGGTCTCCGGCTCGGCGTACAAGCAAACGAAGTTCGCCTCGTTTCACCACGGGACGCTCCTCGTGAGTTCGGATCTGGGTAAGCTCGAGGAAGGGCTCCGGCATACCGTTGTCGCGAAGGCGACGAAGTCGATCGCCTCCGTTCGCTCCGTCGTGACGACGCTCGACGCTCACTATCCGGGCATCGAAGTCAAGGACGTCGTCGACCTCGTCTCGCACTTCTTCGGGACCGTGCCCTTCGAGCTCGACGGGACGCTCCTGTCGTACTCTGAGGTGCAGCGAAGTTTCCGGGAGCTCACCAGCTGGGAATGGCTCTGGGGGGAGACGCCGCTCTTCGAACTCGACGGCGGCCTCGAAGTCCGGAAGGGGATCTTGGTCGAGACCGGAGAGCGCTTCGAGCGCGAGCGTATGGCGGGCGTCTTATCGGCGGCGACGCTCGATCGTCTCTTTCCGGATTTTAGTGAGCAGCGCAGGTCGAGCAGCCAGATTTTGTAGCGGTCTGGTCGTTGAACGTCCAATCCCCGTAGTGCTCGTTCAGGTAGACGCAGGCCTCGGCCAGAGAGTCGAAGGTGGTTTGGAAAACTTCCTTTTCCTCGTCCTCGAGAACCGTCACGTAGTATTCCAGCCGGTCTTCTTCGATGCTCTCCGGATCCGCCCCGAAAGTGATCAAGGCCATGAAATTTTTGTTCTCGAACCTGCAATAAGACCAGTTTTCAATATTTACACACTGCATCCGATACTCTCAATCAAGTAAAGTCTTGTTTTCTCTGAGCGCTTAGTCTATAGTGTCTGGACTTTGAAGTAAATGATTACCAATGCGAGGATTTTATGGCCAAGGGACCACGAGTTATTGTCACTTTAGAATGCACAGAAGCGAGAAAAGAGGGGGCTTCACCCTCTCGTTATACGACGACGAAAAACAAGAAGACGACGCCTGAGCGTCTCGAGATGAAGAAGTATAATCCGAATCTCCGTCGTCACACTGTTCACAAAGAAATTAAGTAATATTCCGAAATTTGCTTATAAAAAAAGGGACCGGTTTTCGGTCCCTTTTTTTTATTTCCGTAACGCCTTCGGCGCCGGTTTCTCCAGGGGATGGTGGATCCGTCGCAGCACCTTGAACTTCTCCGTATCCGTGTGGACGAAGAGCGTGGTCCGCATTGTCGCCTTGCTCCGGTCCGCGGTCAGGAGCGCCTGCGCGGCCGTGGTGTTCACGAGCTCGCGGTCGATGGTTTTGGCCCGCGCGTTCCAGGCGATCGCATCGGCGTCGCCGTCTATGTTCTCGTAGAACTTGAGTCGGACGAAGGATTCACCGAACTGCTCCTCTTCCTCCGCCGAGAGTTTGATCATCTCCGTGTTGCTCTCCTGAGCGGGGCCCGGCTTGGTTATCTTAGCGAGGCCGCTGCTTACGTAGAAGACGTGGCCCGTGGTGCCGCGGATCTGGCCGTTGAGTGTGACCTGGATCTCGCCGTCGACCGTCTCCCGCGCCGTCGGCGCGAAGCTCTGGAGCGAGGCCTCCTGGGTCGCCTGGTCCTGCGGGATCTGGATCGCTGCCCGCGACCGGAGGGAGATGAACGATCTCTCGATCGCGTACTTGTCGACGGA
The DNA here is from genome assembly GCA_044371595.1 of Bacteriovoracaceae bacterium. Classification (GTDB taxonomy): domain Bacteria; phylum Bdellovibrionota; class Bacteriovoracia; order Bacteriovoracales; family Bacteriovoracaceae; genus Peredibacter. The sequence continues at coordinate 1,212 of JBILTI010000219.1, read as the reverse complement.
GTTGATGTCGATTTCACCGAGGCCGTTCTTCCCCCAGCTCTTCCCCCAACTGTTCTTGATGTAGAAGATCTTCCGAGAGAGGTCGTAGCCGTAGATCAGGACCTCGTGCATCCCGCAGTCCGAGGGGCGGCTCAGGCACTCGGCGCGGAGATCCTCGCCGTGGCGGATGACGCCGTTGTTTCCCCAGCCGTTGAAGTTCACCGGGAGGCCCACGATCACGGGCCGTCGTTCTCGGGCGATGAAGCGTATAAGTTCGTTCGTGTCCTGCGGGAGTTTAACTTTTCCCAGGTTCCGGCCGTTGATCAACCGGGCGCGGGCGTGGGCCTCCGGCGGAAGCGAATAGAAGCAGCTCCGCGGCGCCCGGGACTTGTGGTTTGCGTAGGCTTCGCAGGGGAAGCCCTTGTCGAAGGCCGAGGGACGGTAGGGCCAGTCGCTCTCGAGGAGCGCGCCGCTTTCGATCAGCTGGTCGATGTTCAAATTGGAGAACGATCCCTCCTGGTCATCGTAGTACCCGGCCTCCTTCGTCACTGCCGAGAGGTATTCCTCCGAGAGGTTCACCTCGCGCTTATGGTCCTTCTTGATCGTCGCCTCCACCAGGGCCATCGAGGAGAAGAAGGTGCAGGTGCCGCGGTTCGACTGGTCCTTCACCGGCGTCAGATCGGCGCTGAGGTCGACCTTCAGCGGGAGGTTTCGGACGAGGCGCGGGTCGTAGGTTCCGTCGGAGGCTGTATCGTAGAAGGCGCCGAGGACGATGTCCCGGTTGACCTTGCTCGGGCCGCCGGAGCCGCCGCAGCCCTGGGCGAGGGCGAGGAGGCCTAGGATAACGAGGGGCGATGGTTTCATAGAGTCCTCACGAAGAAGTTCTTTCTATTTTAGAGAAACAACCGCCGGCGCGGAGCGCCCGGTGAAACGATTTCGGGGATGTTAAAAATTTTGACGGCGGTCGCCTAACTTGCGGTCGCCTAACTTCTATACGGCGGTCGCGTAACTGCTCAAAAAAGTTTTATTTTACAAAGAGTTAACGGTCTTCCCGAGGTACGGAACGGCTTCTCTTTGCGAGATTCGGTCGTCGATGTAGTTCCAGAAACTAACGTTAAGCTTCCGACAGGTCGACGCCAATGAGAGCATGAGGTCCCAGGCACGGACTCCGGCGTTGAAGCGATTCTGCAGAGAGATCTTTCGCTTGATCACCCGCTCTCGAACGTCGAGCTC
>JBILTI010000218.1:0-4424 GCA_044371595.1 Bacteriovoracaceae bacterium | reverse complement strand
AGTACTGGTAAGGAATCTGCTCGATTTCCTTGGCCGTGATGAACGGCTTAACCTTCCGCTCGATCTGGTGCTGGATGAGCTTGATCATGGACGGGTCGCCCTCGAGGCTCAGCTCCACTTCCCGCTCGTTCAACTTCCGGACCACGCCGGTGATCTCGTTCTTCCGGGTGATGTCGAACATCGTCCCGACGACGTCGTCGTTGAAGTTTCCACGGTAGATAATCTTTCTCGCAATCATAGATCCTCTTTATTTCGAAATCATTTTAACGAACGAGATAACCGCCCGCGGGAAAAGGCCGAACTGCAACGTCGCGGCCGCGGAGATCACGGCCGCGATGCCCGCGCCCTTCAGACCCTGGTACGTCGCCGCCTCCCCGGTGCTCTCCTTCATGAACATAAAGACGATGACCCGGAGGTAGTAGTAGACGGAGACGACGGAGGTCAGCACCGCGATCACGACGAGCGGAACCTCGCCGGCGTTCACGGCCGAGCTAAAGAGGCCGTACTTCCCGATGAAGCCCGAGGTCAGGGGGATCCCCGCCATGGACAGGAGGAACACGGTGAAGAAGGCGCCGAGGAACGGGTTCCGGACGCCGAGGCCCGCCATCTGTTCGAGGGTCAGGTCCTTCTGGTTGCGCTCTTCGAACTGGGAGATCACGGCGAAAGCGCCGAGGTTCGCGAGGGCGTAGAAGAAGAGGTAGAGGATCACGTCCTGCGCCGACGCCGTACCGAGGTTCATGGCGTAGAGGCCGAGGAGCAGGTAACCGGTGTGGGCGATCGTCGAAAACGAGAGCATCCGCTTGATCTCGGTCTGCGCGATCGCGACGAAGTTCCCGTAGATCATCGAGGCGGCCGCGACGAGCCAGAGGTAGCTCTGGAACCACTCGAGGCCCGCGACGTTGTCGACGAAGACCAGGTACTGAGAGATCTTCGCCAGCGCCATGAAGGCCGTGAACTTGACCGCCGCACCCATGAAGCCCGTGACGTTCGTCGCGGCCCCCTGGTAGACGTCCGGAACCCATCCGTGGAACGGAACCGCGCCGACCTTGAAGAGCATGGCGGTCAGGATGAAGCCGAGGCCCAGGAAGTAGATGAACGACGGATTCTGGTTAGCTGCGAGGAAGCTCGTGATCTTTCCGAGTTCGAAGGTTCCGGTGGCGCCGAAGACGAGGGACGCGCCGTAAAGGAAGAGCGCCGACGCCAGGCCCCCGAGGATGAAGTACTTGAGCCCCGCCTCCGCGGAGAAGCTGCTGGCGCGTCTCATCGCCACGAGGACGTAGACCGCGAGCGACATGATCTCGAGCGCGATGAACATGAAAAGGAGGTGCTGGGTGCTGACCATCAACACCATGCCGGCGGTGGCGAAGAGGAGGAGGCCGTAGATCTCGGCGAGGAGCCCCTCCTTCTTATCCTGGCCGTAGGTCAGGACGACGGCGATCGCCGCGAACGCGAGGATCATCAGCGCGAGCGTCTTCGTGAACGGGCTAAACACCAGGGTTTCGCCGAGGATGTTCACGTCGCTCGTGAAGAGGATCGCGTTCTGCTGGAACAGGGCGAGGAGGACGGCCGCGAAGGAGACGACGAAGGCCAGGATATGGCCCTTCTCCTTGTGCGTGCCCGCGAGGAGGGCCCCGACCGCGCCGACGGCGAGGATGAACACCGGGAGCAGGTTAACGTACTCGGTGAACCCGAGGGCCGTAAGGGGGAATGCTTCGATTAAGGTCATTTTGAACTCACTTTCTGGATAAGAGTGGTGCCGTAGGACTCGAGGGCGGCGTCGGACTTCCAGAAGAAGGCCTTCGGGAAGAAGCCGATGCCGAAGACGAACACGGTGAGGACACCCATCGCAATGATTTCTTTAAGGTTCAGGTCCGCGAGGCCCTCGAGGTCGGTCCGCGTCTGAGGCCCCAGCATAACGAGCTGGTAGGCCTTGAGCGCGTAGACCGCGCCGAGGATCACCCCGGTGCCGGCGAAGAGGACGAACATCGGCTGGACCTGGAAGGCGCCGAGGAGGATCGGAAACTCGCCGACGAAACCGTTCGACCCGGGGAGGGCGACCGAGGAGAGGGTCATGATCATAAAGCCGATCGCCATCATCGGCACGGCCTTCGCGAGGCCACCGAACTCTTCGAGGTTCCGGGTGTGGAGCCGCTCGTAGAGGAAGCCAACGACGAGGAAGAGGCCGCCGGCGGAGATGCCGTGGTTGATCATCTGGTAGAGCGCGCCGGCGATCGCCACCTTCTGGAACGCGAAGAGGCCGACCATGATGTAGCCCATGTGCGAGACCGACGAGTAGGCCACGAGCTTCTTGAAGTCCGTCTGGTGGAGCGCGCAGAAGGCGCCGTAGATGATGCCGATCACGCCGAGGGCGATGAAGAGCGTCGAGAAGTAGTGCGCGGCCTGCGGGAAGAGCGGGATCGCGATCCGCATGAGGCCGTAGGTCCCCATCTTCAGGAGCACGGCCGCGAGGAACACGGAGCCGACGGTCGGCGCCTGGACGTGCGCGTCCGGGAGCCAGGTGTGGAACGGGATCATCGGAACCTTGATCACGAACGCGAGGGCGAAGGCCAGGAACAGGAGCGTCTGCGGCGAGGCGAGGGCCGCGGCGAGCGATGAACCGTCGAAGGCGAAGTTCAGCTTCCCGAGGGCCAGGAGATCTCCCGTCGGCGCGCCGAACTCGGTGGCCCCGGTCTTCAGGAGCCAGAAGATCGCGACGAGCATGAGGAGCGAGCCGACCATCGTGTAGAGGAAGAACTTGACCGTGGCGTAGATCCGGTCTTTTCCGCCCCAGATCCCGATCATGAAGAACATCGGGATGAGGACGACTTCCCAGAAGAAGTAGAAGAGGAAGATGTCGGCCGCGAGGAAGGTCCCGTACATGCCCGTCTGGAGCGCCATAAGACAGAAGACGAAGAACTTTTCCTTCTTCAGCTCCCCGTGGTGGAGGTCGGGCCAGGTCCCGAGGATCGCCACCGGGGCCACGTACGCCGTGAGCATCACGAGCGGAAGGCTGATCCCGTCGATGGAAACGAGGTAGTTGATCCCCCACTCCGGGAGCCACTCGACGAGCTGGACCAACTGCGGCGCCGCGGAGGCGCCGTCGAAGTTCAGGTACACGACCGTCGCGAGGACGGCGTTAACGAGCGTCTGAACGAGGGCCACCTTGCGGAACTGGAGCTCGAAGTGCTTCGGAAGAAGCGCCACGAGGAAGCCGAAGAGCAGCGGGGTGAAGATAATCCAGGAAAGTAAGATCGATGTTTCCATTATAGTAGTCCTTAAACCAGTACTTTAAAAATAAAGAGGAGCGCGAGGAGCACCCCGCCGAGCATGAGGAGCCCGTAGGTCTGCAGGTCGCCGGTCTGAACCGCGCGGAGGGTCGAGCCCACCGCCCGGACTCCCCGCCCGACGCCGTTGACGGCGCCATCGACGACGTAGCGGTCGATGATCCCGCCGGCGAGGGCCGAGATCTTCTTCACCGGCGTAACGACGATAAGATCATAGAGTTCGTCGATGAAGTACTTGTTCGCGAGGAGCTTCTGGACCGGCGCAAGGCCCTTGACGGCGTCTGAGATGAACTCGATTCGCTTAAACACGGCGACGCCGGCGAAGAAGGAAACGAGCGCGATCACCGAGGAGCCGAGCATCACGACGGCCTCGTGGAGCGGGAGCTTCACGGCGACGAGCGGGAGCTCCTTGGCCGGGACGATCGGCGCGAGCCACTGCGACAGGAGGTGCGGCATGTGGCCCAGGTAGTCCCCAAGGAGGTGCGGAACGCCGAGGAAGCCGCCGAAGGCCGCGAGGCCCGCGAGGACATACAGCGGGCCGGTCATTAGGGCCGGCGACTCGTGGAGGTGATCCCGGACCTCGTCAGTCATTTTCTCTTTACCGTAGAAGGTCAGCGACATCATCCGGCCCGTGTAGAACGCGGTCAGCATCGCTGTGAGGACGCCGATGACGAACAGGTAGGAGACGCCGTTCGGGAGGGCGATCGCCGAGTAGAGGATCTCGTCCTTCGAGAAGAAGCCGGAGAAGAACGGGATCCCGGAGATCGCGAGCGATCCGATGAGCATCGTGAAGTGCGTGTGCGGGAGGTACAACTTCAGGCCCCCCATCTTCGTCATGTCCTGCTCGCCGGAGCACGCGTGGATAACGGAGCCGGAGCCAAGGAAGAGGAGCGCCTTGAAGAACGCGTGTGTCATGAGGTGGAAGACGGCCGTCTGGTACGCGCCGACGCCGCAGGCGAGGAACATGAAGCCGAGCTGCGAGACGGTCGAGTACGCGAGGACCTTCTTGATGTCGGTCTGAGCGACGGCGATCGATCCGGCGAAGAGCGCCGTGAGGGCGCCGGTGTGGGCGATCACGGAGAGCGCCAGCGGCGAGAGCTCGAAGAGCGGGTTCAACCGGGCGATCATGTAGACCCCCGC
>JBILTI010000217.1:0-4425 GCA_044371595.1 Bacteriovoracaceae bacterium | reverse complement strand
GGGCTAAGCTTTACCTGACTGGCCATTTAGTGCTCTCCGATCTGCGATAAGTATTCCGAATAGGTACCCGGATAAAATCGTACACCGCCTTTGTCGACCTCCGCAACCTTCGTCGTGAGCTGCTTCAGGAAGTGCCGGTCGTGGGAGACGATGAGGATCGTCCCGTCGAAGGCCTTGAGGGCCTCGACGAGCACCTCCCGGGAGCGGATGTCGAGGTGGTTCGTAGGCTCGTCGAGGATGAGGAGGTTGCAGGGGTTGGTGAGGATCGTGGCGAGGATCAGCCGAGACTTTTCGCCGCCAGAGAGAACCGAGACCTTTTTCTCGACGTCGTCGCCGCGGAAAAGGAAGGCCGCGAGGAGGTTCCGCATGTACCCGTCGGACTTGTCCTTCACACGGTCGCGGACTTCCTCGAAGACGGTCTTGGCCGGGTTCAGGACGTCCATCGAGTACTGGGAGAAGTAGCCGATGTTGACGTTGGCGCCGACCACGGCCTGGCCCCCGGAAGCCTCGGTGAGGCCCGCGATGATCTTCAGGAGCGTGGACTTCCCCGCCCCGTTCACGCCGACGACGGCGACGCGCTCGAGGCGCCGGACGAGGCCCGTAACGCCCGAGAAGACCTTCTTCTCGCGGCCCTCGGGGGTGACCCAGACCTTCGCGAGGTTCTCCAGCTTCACGACGTCGTTCCCGGACCGCGGCGGCTTCGGGAACTCGAAGTTGATCGCCTGGTCCTCGGGGAGGACCTCGATCCGCTCAATCTTGTCGAGCTTCTTCACCCGGGACTGGACCTGCGCCGCATGCGACGCGCGGGCCGCGAACTTCGCGATGAACTCTTCTTCCTTCTTCAGCATCGCCTCCTGCCGCTCGGAGCTCGCGACCAGCTGTTCGCGGCGGACGTTCCGCTCGCGCTCGTAGTAGTCGTAGTCGCCGGAGTAGACGGTGATCGTCTTGTGGTTCACCTCGACGATCTTCTTCACGATCCCGTTCATGAACTCCCGGTCGTGGCTGGTCATGAAGACCGCGCCCTTGAAGTTCTTGAGCCAGCCCTCGAGCCAGACGATCGACTCGACGTCGAGGTAGTTCGTCGGCTCGTCCATGAGGATGAACTCGGGCCGCTGGGCCAGGACCTTCGCCAGGGCGACGCGCATCTTCCAGCCGCCGGAGAAGGACTCGACGGGCCGCTGGTGGTCTACGGGAGCGATGCCGAGGCCCGTCAGGACCTCCGCCGCCTGGTACTCGATGTCGTAGCCGCCGAGCTTCTCGAACTCCGTCTGGTAGTCGCCGAGCCGCTCGAGAATCTCGTCGGAGTACTCGCCGTCCTCGAGGGCCTTCTCGATCTTCGCGATCTCGGTTTTGAGGAAACCCAGCCGGATGTTGCCGTGGATCACCTCCTCGAGGGCGCTGCGGCCTCGGAGCTCGCCGACGTTCTGCGAGAAGTAGCAGAGCCGGAGGCTCTTTGAGTAGTCGACGGAGCCCGCGTCGGGCCTCTCTTCGCCGGTGATGAGGCGGAAGAGCGACGTCTTGCCGGCGCCGTTCGGGCCCACGAGGCCAACCTTTTCCCCGGGCCCGATGAAGAACGAGCCGTTCGTATATAGAACCTGACCACCATAGGTCTTGGTTAAGTTTGAAACTGTGATCATGAATGCCTCCGCGGAGCACCAGAGTAGCGGAAATACTATACATATCCAAGCCCTTTTCGTAATATACGAAGCCATGAACTGGAACCTCCTTGATAAACAGCACGAATTCCTGAAGCTCCTCGAAGACCGCGGGAAAAGCTTCAACACGGTCAAGAACTACAAGGCCGACCTCCAGTGCTTCAACGCCTTCCTCATCGAGCGCCAGCAGCACCTGCGGCTCCGGGGCTTTTCTCCGGTTCAGGTCCAGGAATACTCCCAGTACCTCGACAAGAAGTACGGCTCCTCGAACTCGGTCCGCCGGCGCGTCCAGGCGCTCCGGCTCTTCTTCGACTTCCTCCTCGGACAGAAGCTCTTCCCCGAGAACCCGCTCAAGAAGATGGCCGTCTCGCCGAAGGTCCTCGACAACCCCGCGCCGACCCCGTTCGCGGACGTCGTGAAGACCTACCAGCACCTCCGGCGCCGGGTCCGCGACTCCGAGGGCCTCGCGGAGCTGGTGCACGCCCGGAACCTCGTCATCTTCCACCTGATCTACGGCGCGGGCCTCAAGGTCTCGGACCTCGCGAAGCTCGCCGTCGGTGGAATTTTAAAGGACAAGGGGAACTACCGGGTCCTAGTCGAACACCCCAAGCGCGACCCCTATTCGGTGCCGCTCCCGCCGGCGTTCAACAAGGACTTCCAGTTCTACCGGACGAAGCTCCAGGAGCACGCCGCGGCCGGCGGCCTCGAGCTCGGGGAACTCCTCTTCAACGCGAACCCCTACAAGATCCTCTCCGGGGGCCTCTCGCCCCGCGGGACCGAGCTGATCTTCGCGGAGCTGCGCCGCGAGCTTAAGCTCGAGCTCACCGCGAAGTCGCTGCGCCAGTCCTGCGTCTTCAAGTGGCTCAACATGAACGTCAACCACGCGACGATCAAGGAGTGGCTCGGCGTGACACCGGCGTACTCGCTCGAGCTCTACCTCGAAGAGCTGAAGAAAGATCCGGCTGGACTGGTCTTCAAGGACCTGGACCCCGCGGATGACTGACGAAACCTTCCTCCGGAGGACGTTCGAGCTCGCGCGGCGGGGCCTTGGCACCACGTGGCCCAACCCCCTCGTCGGCGCCGTGATCGTCAAAGACGGACGGGTCATAGCCGAGGGTCACCACGTTCGCCCCGGCGAGGCCCACGCCGAGCTCGCGGCGATCGAGTCCGCGACGGAGCCCCTCGAGGACGCGACGGTGTACGTGAACCTCGAACCCTGCTGCCACACGGACAAGCGAACCCCGCCCTGCGCGCAGCGGTTGATCCGGGAGGGCGTCCGGCGGGTCGTCTTCGCGAACCTCGACCCGAACCCCGCGGTGAACGGCCGCGGCGTCGAGCTCCTCCGCGCGCACGGCATCGCGGTCGACCACGGGCTACTCGCCGCCGAGGGCGAACGCCTGAACGAGGTCTTCTTCCATTCCCAGCGCCGCCGGCGCCCGTTCCTGCACCTGAAGGTCGCGGCAACCCTCGACGGCAAGATGGCCCTCCCCTCCGGCGAATCGCAGTGGATCACGGGCCCCGAGGCCCGGGCCTACGTCCACGAACTCCGCGCGCGGCACCAGGCGATCCTCGTCGGCGGCGGAACCGTCCGCCGCGACGACCCCCGGCTCACAGTGCGGATCCCTGGGGCCGCGGAGGCGCGGCCTTGGCGAATCGTCCTCACGCGCTCCGGGAACCTCCCGCCGGAAGCACGCGTGTTCACCGACGAGCACCGGCACCGCACGCTCGTCTACACGCACGCCCCGCTCGCCTTCCCATTCCCCGCGGCGCAGGTCGTGCGGGTTAGAAATCTCCGCGACGTCCTCGCGGACCTCTTTCAACGGAAGATCATTTGTGTCATGCTCGAATGCGGGCCGGGGCTCGCCTCGGCGTTTCTCCGGGAGCGGCTCCTCGACCGGTTGACGTTGTTCCAGAGCCCGACCATCATCGGCCAGGGGCATGCGATCTTCGAGGGCTTCACCACCGAGGCGCTCGCCGACCGGCCCCGGCTCACGGAGCTCGAAACCCGCTGGATCGGCGGCGACCAGCTCATCACTGGAAGGACCACATGTTTACGGGACTGATTCAGGAAGTCGGAACGATCGAGGCCGTGACCGCGAACGCCGAGGGGAAGGAGTTCCTCATCCGCGCCCCGGGGCTCATCCGCGACATCGCCGTCGACGACTCCGTCGCCACCAACGGCGTCTGCCTCACCGCCACACGCACCCTCGGGGACCGCTTCCGGGTGCAGGCGATCCACTTGACGCTCGAGAAGACGTCGCTCGGCGCGCTGGGGCCCGGCGACAAGGTGAACCTCGAGCTGAGCCTGCGGCCAGGCGACCGCCTCGGCGGCCATTTCGTGCAGGGACACGTGAACGCCCTGGGAAAGATCAGAAAGATCGAGATGACCGGCGACAACTGGGAGATCGAAGTGTCGTTTCCCCCGAAGCTCCATAAATACTTGATTTCCGAGGGATCGATCGCCCTCGACGGCGTCAGCCTCACGATCGCCCGGCTCGCCGAGACGGCCTTCACCGTCGCGATAATCCCGCATACGCTGGAAAAGACTTCACTCTCCACTAAAAGGGTTGGAGATGTGCTCAATATCGAGGTAGATATGATCGCCAAATATATCGAGAACTTCCTGCGCTTTGACAAAGATTCTAAGCGTGAGGAATGGGCCAAAAATTTTTTTGATGTGAAATATGAAGACTGAAAAATTACGATCATTAGACACTATCGAAGCAGCCCTCGCCGATCTTAAGGCCGGGAAGATGATTATCGTGGTGGA
>JBILTI010000216.1:0-4443 GCA_044371595.1 Bacteriovoracaceae bacterium | reverse complement strand
AGGTTAACCATGGGATGTATGTAATGATGATGAGGGCAAAGAGCATCAGAAACAAGTACGGAATACTTATCCGGTAGAGGTCGACGACGGATTTATTGAAGCGGAACGAGCTGATGAAGAGGTTAATCCCGACCGGCGGCGTAATGTACCCGATCTCGAGGTTCGTCAGGAACACGATCGCGAGGTGGAGCGGGTTCACGCCGAACTGCTCGGCGATCGGGAGGATCAGCGGCACCACCACGATGATGGCGCTAAAGATGTCCATGAGACAGCCGACGATCAGGAGGAAGACGTTCAGCACCAGGAGGAAGAGGTACTTGTTCGTGATCAGCGTCCGCATCGCCTCGAGAATCTTCATCGGGATCTCTTCGTCGACGAGGTAGTTCGTGAGGCCGAGTGCGCAGCACAGGATCAGGAGGATCGCGCCGACGAGGGTCAGCGCCTCGACGATCACCTTCGGGAGGTCCCGGGTGAGCGAGAGGTCGCGGGTGAAAAAGCACTGGGCGACGAGGACGTAGAAGGCCGATAGCGCCGACGCCTCGGTCGCCGTCAGGAGGCCCCCGTAGATGCCCCCGAGCACGAGGACCGGGAGCGGGATCTCGAAGCGCGCCTCCCAGACGGAGGCCCGGACCTCGGCCCAGGAAAAGACGTGCTTAGGCCGCGCGATCTTGCGGGCGTTGAACACGGCGTACGCGCCGAGGACTGTCATGAGGACCAAGCCCGGGACGAGGCCCGCGAGGAACAGCTGGTCGATGTCGACCTTCGCGATGATCCCGTAGAGGATGATCGGAAGGCTCGGCGGAAAGAGGAGCCCGAGGGAGCCGCAGGAGGTGATGAGGCCCAGGGAGAACTTCTCCGAGAAGCCCTCTTGGATGAGGATCGGATACAGGAGGCCGCCGAGGGCGATGATCGTGACCCCGGAGGCGCCGGTGAAGGCGGTGAAGAAGGCACAGACGAAGAGGCAGACGATCGCGACGCCGCCGGGCATCCAGCCGAGGAGCGCCTGCGAGAGCCGGAGGAGCCGGACCGGCGCCTTTGATTCGGCAAGCACGTAGCCGGCGAAGGTGAAGAGCGGGATCGTCAGGATCGTCGGCGCCGAGGCGAGCCGATAGATCTCCACCGCCACGGCCGAGAGTTCGATGCCGCTGAAGTGGAAGGCCACGAGGGCCAGGCCTGCCATGACGGCGAAGATCGGCGCCCCGAGGAGCGCCAGAAAAATGATGGTGCTATACGCGATGAGGATCACGAGCGTCTCCGTGGATCAGGCCCAGGATCAGGCGGTTCAGGAAGCGGAGCGCGATGAGGCCCATCCCGACGGGGATGATGGCGACGAGCCACGCGCTGTGGATCTCGAGGAACGCGGGCGCCCCGAATTCGCGCTCGACGAGGAAGAAATCCCAGGAGGCCTTCACGAGGCCCAGCGACGTCACGAGGCAGAACAGGGCGACGAGGTTCCGGTGGATCCACTGGAGCACCGGCGACTTCGACCGATCCACGAAGTGGGTCAGGAGGTCGACCTTGATGTGCACGCCCTTGCTCGTGGCGAGGGAGCCGCCGAGGAAGGCCGAGGCGAAGACCACGTGCCGGACGAGGGGTTCGATCCAGAGGAGGCTCGAGCCGAGCCACCGGAGGACGATCGCCGCGACGGCGAGGCCCAGGATGACGAAGAGGCTTGCGACGAGGCCCCAGCGGGAGAGCTTCTCCAGCGCCCCGTCGAAGCCGAGCACGAACTTTTCCATTACTTCGCCTCTTTCTCGATGGCCTCGAGCATCTTAGCGGAGATGTACTTGTCCTTCAGCCAGGCCGTGACCTGGCCCCGGACCGACGCGGCCCGCTTGTAGTCGGCCTCGGGGAACGAGACGAACTCGACGCCGGACTTCTTGAGCAGCGCCCTCGCGGCTTCGTTCTCGACGACTGACTTGTCGTTCGCCTCTTTCACGAACTTCTCGGCGATTGCGAGGATCTTCTTCTGGTGCTCCGGGGAGACCTTCGCCCAGGTCCGGTCGGACACCAGCAGAGCGCCGATCGAATAGGCGGTCGGAAAGTCGACGAGGTACTTGATCTTGGTGTGCCATTGGAGGGCGAGGATGCCCAGCGGCGGCGCGTACGCGGCGTTGACGATGCCGGTCGAGAGCGAGGAGAGCACGTCCGGAAGGGCCAGCGGGACGCTCACGAGCTGCAGGGTTTCGAGGAGAGCGCCGACGAGCGGATCCCCTTCCCACGACCAGATCTTGATGCCCTTGAGCTCCTCGATGCTCGCGACCCGCTTCGTCGAGACGACGTAGACCTGGCCGATCTCGTAGAAGCCGAGGTTCACGAAGCCCTTCGACTTCAGCGCCTGGTTAAACTGCGGCGCGAGCCGGGTCAGGGCCGCGGAGGCCTTCTTCTGGTTTCCGTAGAACGTGAACGGCACCTCCATCGCCCGGACGTCGCCGTGGATGTCGCCGAGGGTTTTTCCGGTGAAGATGCCGCCGTGGAGCTGGCCAATGCGGACCTTCCGGAGGACGTCCGGCTCGTCGCCCGAGACGCCGCCGTAGTAGACCTTGAAGCTCACGCCGCCGCCGGTGGCGGTCTCGACCTCGCGGGCGAGCTTCTTCAAGCTCATCCCCCAGGTCGTGCCCTCGGGAACGAGGACCGCGAGCTTGATCTGTTGTGCCGCGAAGGCGTTGACGGATAAAAGGAGGCCGAGGAGCGCGAACGTTTTTAGCATAGTCATACCTTTTTAAAAGATCTTGTCTTTATACTTTTCCACCAGTTCGAACCGCTTCTTCGCGATGGCGTTAAAGAGGTTCAGCTCCCGGACGTGCCGGTACGGAGAGAGGTTCTCGAGGTTGTCGCGGTTGTGGTCGTCCCACTTCGCGAGCTCGGCGCGGAGATCCGCCGCCGCGCGCTCGTACTTCTCCCGGTCCATCGCGGGAATAAGAAGATACTGGATATAACTCATTCTGATGAGTAAATTCTGCGGATTCCGCCGGATCGCCGCGCGGAAGAGCTCGTCACCCTTCTCCGGGTTCCCCCCGAGCATCCGGGGCCGCGAGGCCTCGTACTGGGCGTAGAAGATGTCGCAGACATTGTGCTCGATCGCGGGGTCGAGGGCGCAGACCCGGTCGAAGAGGAGCTTCACCTTCGGGACCTGCGCCACGAGGGCGATGTTGTCCTTCTGGAGGTTGATGAGGCTTCCCCACGCCTGTGCGGTGTACAGGAGGGCCACGGCGTCGCCCTTCCCCAGCTCCCCGAGCTTCCCTTCGAGGCGCGTCTCGTTGCCGAGGAGGTCGTCGCGGGAGACCCCGCGGTCGGCGAGGTACCGGAGCCCCAGGTCGAGCGCCCGGGTGTAGAAGGTGACCGCGTCCCGGCGTGCCGGGGACTCGTCGCCGCCCTTGAGCTCATCTTCGAAGGCCAGGGTCTCCGGCACCGCGAAGGCGTAGCCGGCGTAGCTCTTCACCAGCACCGCGAGGAGCTCGGGGTTCCCCGGGTCCTGCTCCCCGAGGAGCTCGAGGAGCTTGATGTTCGCCGGGGCCGAGGCGCGAAAGAACTCCCAGTTCGCCTCCTTCGTGATCCCCTCGGAGGATTTGACGAAAACCGGGGCCGAGGCCCGGATCGCGAGCTTCTGCATGGAGCAGCCGCTGAGGAGAAGTGTCAAAGGTAGCCATCGTCGCATACTGTAACCTAACCTGTTAATTTTACGTCACTTCCAGTTTAGCGAGGTTGATCAAATTCGGGTATTAATTTAGCAAAAGGAAAAAATTCACCGGCCTCCCGGGTCGCCGTCTTCGGTGCTATACTGTTCACATTGACGTGTGCTTGTGAGCTGCCTTAAGGATTCCCCGGGCCGTACCGACAAGCCTCCATGTCTTTAACAGGAGTAACGAATTGGGAAATAAAACCCCTGATCGTAGCGCCGCCTAGGACGACTCATCGACCACTGAGGGGTTCGCGGCGGAAACACAAACCGCACTTAGCCCGAGGTTGTTATGAAAATGAAAGAGACCCTTGACCCGAATTTCCTTCCCGTAGAAAAGCTCGCCCCGAAGACCAAGACGAAGCCGAAGAGCCTCCGCCCGATGCGCTCGCTAGTGGCCGTCCGGAGCCTCAAGCCCCGCACCGGAGTCGCCGCCCTGAACCCGAAGTCCGAGGCCGAAGCCGAGCACGTCCGCGACTAAAAGTTCTTCTCGATGTCGGCCCGGAGCCGGGCCTGGACGTCGGAGAGCTTCCGGAGCTGCCGCTGATGGATGAATCCCAGGTATTTCTTCTTCGCCTCGAAGATGGCCGCGGTGGCCTCGAGGTAGGCCTTCTTTAGCTGCCGCATGCAGAGCTGCTTCTGGCCGGGCTCGACGCTCTTCCCGCTCGCGGTCGTCGCCTCCCCGGCGCAGTAGAGCTTCTCCTCTTCGACGGCGTTCTCGATCCCCTTCACCGTCTGGTTGAAAAGGTCCTCGAACTCAGGAC
>JBILTI010000003.1:0-15204 GCA_044371595.1 Bacteriovoracaceae bacterium | reverse complement strand
GTCGCAGAGGTTCTTATCTTGCCCCAGCGACAAGGTCCCGTGGTAGATATCCTGGGACTGGTCGCCGCCGAGGTCGTTCAAGTCGTTGCTCCAGGCGACGACGAAGCGGGCCGTGCCCGCGCCGTTCATCTGAAACGAGAGGCCAAAGGGACCGTCGGCGCACATGGCGTCGTTGAAGGCGACCTTGAAGGGGTCCCGGAACGATCCGTCGCGCTGGCGCTTGAAGCCGTAGAAGACCGTCGGAAAGAGGGCGATCTTATTGGCGACGGTGGGGATGACGATGTTCAGGTGCCTGAGTTGTCCGCCGGCGATGGCACCATCGGGGAACCGCGGGCGCTCTGCCGTGTTGTAGGACCGACATTGTCGAAGACCCAGTTACTGTCGTCCTTATTGCCGCAGTTGGCGATGTCGTACATCGACCAGCTCGCTCCTGCGCAGATCGTTTGATGATACGCGACCCCGGCTAAGTAGACGGGGCCGTACTGGACGAAGAGATACTCGCCGTCGGGCGTGATCGTGACGCCGTCTTCGTAGCCCTCGTCGTTCACGTCGCCCTCGACGGCGAGGGGCTACCCCGCGCCGGCGGCGAGGACGTCGTTAAAGACCAATGGCCGGCGCGTCGTCGACGTTCCCTGATAGCTTATGGTGACGGGGTAAACGCCGTTCGCCGCCCGGGTCACGGTGAAGTCGTAGGTACCGTTCCGGTGATCCGTCACGGCGCCGGCGCTGCCCTTGGGAACCGCCAGCGTAAGGTTCGCGCCGGAAAGCGCCTGGCCGTTTTTCCGTAGCGTCGCGCGGACCATAAACGGATCCGGCCCCGCGGCGGCGACGCGGGTGAACGCGAGCTCGATCGTGACGCCGGAGACCGCGACGGTGGTTCACGACTTCTTCTTGCAGCTCGCGAGGGGGAGGAGAAGGCACGGTATGACGATCCACTTCATTGCTTTCTTCTAACCCAATCCGGGTTTCCGACGAGCGCGGGGATTTTGCTCCTCCGCCCGATCCCTTTAGTCGGACTTAATTTAGACGCCGTCCTATAGGCAATTAACCCCATCTCGTATTACCGTTTTACTTTAGTCTTTAGAAAGAGGACAAACGATGACGGTTAAGATCCCAGAAAAAGTGATTTCGTGTTCCAACTTTATCAGCGGGGCCTGGGCGAAGGGAGAGGAAGGAAACCTCGCGGTGACCTCTCCCTATAATGGCCAGAAGATCGGCGAGGTCTCGCTTCCGTCGCCGGGCCAGGTCCGCGAGGCCCTCCGCGCCGCCGCGGCCGCGCAGGTCGAGTGGGGGCGTGCGCCCCTGAAGGAGCGCGCCCGCGTGCTCTTCAACTTCCGGAACATCCTCCTCCGGGACCTCGACCGGATCGCGCACTTGAAGTCCGCCGAGTCGGGCAAGACCTTCGAGGAAGGGAAGGCGGGGCTCATGAAGGGGATCGAGGTCCTCGAGTACGCGCTCTCGCTCCAGAACCTCGACACCGGCGGAAAGCTCGAGGTCTCCCGGGGCGTGTCCTGCGAATACCGGCGCACGCCCCTCGGCGTCGTCGCGAACATCACCCCGTTCAACTTCCCGGCGATGGTTCCGCTGTGGACGATCCCGATCGCCCTGGGCCTCGGAAACGCCTATGTCTGGAAGCCGTCGGAGAAGACCCCGCTCACGTCGATCGAAATCGCCAACGCCCTCACCGAGGCGGGCCTTCCGCCGGGGCTCCTGACGGTCCTCCACGGCGGCTCGGAGACCGTCAACCAGATCATCGACGCGCCGGAGGTCAAGGCCGTCGGCTTCGTCGGCTCGACGAAGATCGCTCGCCTCGTGTACACCCGGGCGACGGCCCTCGGGAAGCGCGCGCTGTGCCTGGGCGGAGCGAAGAACCACATCGTCCTCCTCCCGGACGCGAACCCGGAGCTCGCCGGCGTCGGCGTCTCCGATTCGTTCACCGGCTGCGCGGGCCAGCGCTGCATGGCCGCGTCGGTCCTCCTCGCCGTCGGCGACGTCGACGCGCACATCGGAAAGATCCTGAACCGGGCCGCGTCGCTCAGGCTCGGCCGCGACATGGGCGCCCTCATCACCCGCGCCCAGCGCGACTTCCTCGTCGGCGCGATCGACCGCGCGGAGAAGGGCGGGGCCAAGGTCCTCCTCGACGGCCGCCGGAATCCGGCGCCCGAGGGCTTCGAGGGCGGCAACTGGCTCGGGCCCACGATCCTCGACCACGTCGAGCCGGGCTCGGAGGCGCAGACGACCGAGCTCTTCGGGCCGGTCCTTTCGATCATCCGTTGTAAGGACATCTCCCACGCGCTCGCGATCCAGAACTCCTCCGAGTACGGCAACGCCTGCTCGGTCTTCACCAACTCCGGGGCCCTCGCCGAGCGCGTGATCGCCAGGGCCAGGGCGGGGATGGTCGGCGTGAACGTCGGCGTGCCGGTACCCCGGGAGCCGTTCTCCTTCGGCGGCGTGGCCGCGTCGAAGTTCGGTCACGGCGACATCACCGGAGACCACTCGCTGGACTTCTGGTCCGACGTCCGGAAGGTCACGGTGAAATGGGAAAAACAGAACGATTCGAACTGGATGTCCTAAGGAGGCAAGATGCAACACGGTCAACGGAAAGAACACGTCGTCCTCGCGACGCACGCGAACTTTAAGTACCCCGAGGCCCTCGCCCTCGACTGGGGCAACGCGGATCCGCTGAAGCGCGGCGCCGTCGTCGCCTCGCAGACGAACCCGAAGGCGCGGAACGCGATCGGCACCCACTCCGGGTCCTACTCGGTCTACCGGGCGCTCTCGATCGCGAGCGGAAAGTATCCGCCGTCGCACCGGCCTGACCTCAACAACACGCACTCGCCGGTTCCGATCGGCCCGTTCCCGAGCTGGTTCGACGAGACGAAGATCGTCTCCCTCGATCCCTGGGGCCTCGATCCGCAGCGCCACTTCGCGCCGCTCTTCGAGCGCGGCTACGACATCCGGCCCTCGATCGCGGTCACCCAGGCGCACCTCCAGATCCCGGAGATCCACGACGCCATCCGCGCGGGCCGCCTCAAACCCGACGGCGCGGTCATCAAAGAGAACATGGACATCAAGGTCACGAAGGTCGCGATCGAACCCGTGTGGTTCCTCCCGGGGATGGCGAAGCGCCTGAACGTCGAAGAAGGGGTCCTCCGGCGGATCCTCTTCCAGGAGTCCGGCGGCATGTTCCCCGAGCTCATCACCCGGCCCGACCTCAAGGTCTGGCTCCCGCCGATCGGTTCGACGACGGTCTACATCTTCGGGAACCCGAAGGACCTCTCCAACCCCGCGGTCGAGCTCTCGTGCCGGGTCCACGACGAGTGCAACGGCTCCGACGTCTTCGGCTCGGACATCTGCACCTGCCGGCCCTACCTCATGTACGGGATCGAGCACGCGGCGGAGACGGCGCAGAAGGGCGGCGTGGGGCTCATCGCCTACTACCGGAAGGAGGGCCGGGCCCTCGGCGAGGTGACGAAGTTCCTCGTCTACAACGCCCGGAAACGCCAGGAGGGCGGCGACTCGGCCGCGACGTACTTCAAGCGCACCGAGTGCGTCGCCGGCGTCGAGGATGCGCGGTTCCAGGAGTTCATGCCGGACGTGCTCCACCTCTTCGGCATCACGAAGATCCACAACCTCCATTCGATGTCCAACATGAAGTACAACGCGATTGTCGGCAGCGGCATCGAGGTCGTGAACCGCGTCTCGATCCCGGCCGAGCTCATCCCCGCCGACGCGCAGGTGGAGATGGAGGCGAAGAAGGCCGCGGGTTATTTCACCGAGGGCGAAGTGAAGAAGGGCGACGCGCTTCAGAAGGTGAAGGGGAGAGACATCACGTGAGTACGATCGACTACATCTTCTCCCCGCTCTGCGTCCGGGACAGCGCGAAGAAGATCTTCGACGAGACCCGCGCCGGTAATACGCACTTCCACTACCACGAGGATAAGCTCCCGCAGACCGTGGACTTCGTCATGCAGACGATCCGCGAGAATTATCCGGACATGAACATCCCGTTCCACTCGCGCTGGGGGCACTTCCGTCCCGGCAACGTCGACCGCTCGCTCTGGCTCCGGGCCCGGATGAAGGACCTCGACCCGCTCGAGCAGGCACGGATCAAGTGGGACCTCGTCATCCCGTCGGTGCTCCTCGATGCCGGCGCGGGCCCGCAGTGGAAGTTCCGCGAGACGGAGACGTCCCGCGAGTACGGCCGCTCCGAGGGCCTCGGCGTCGCGAGCTTCCACCTCTTCCTCTCCGGCGCCCTCTCCGGCGACGGGAAATCGCTACGCACCGATGCGGCGGGCCTCGCGGCGGTGACGCCGAAGCTCATCGAGGAGGCCTTCCAGGTGTCGCCGCGGAATCCCCTGGTCGGCGTCGAGGGCCGGGCGACGCTCCTCCGGAACCTAGGGACGGCGCTCGGAAACAAGACGTTCTTTAAGGATGGCCGGCCCGGGAACCTGATCGACTACCTTGTCGACCGCTACGGGCAGACGATCCCGGCGACGGGTCTCCTGCGCGCCGTCCTCGACGGCCTGGGACCAATCTGGCCCGGCCGCGAGGGCCTCGACGGCGTGAATCTCGGCGACGTCTGGCGCCACTCGCGCTACGGCCTCGTCGCCTTCCATAAGCTCTCGCAGTGGATGACCTACTCGCTCGTCGAGCCGCTCCTCGACGCGGGCCTCGCGGTGACCGGGATCGAAGAGCTCACGGGCCTGCCGGAGTACCGGAACGGGGGACTCCTCCTCGACGCCGGCGTCCTGACTTTCAAGAACCGGCGCGACCTCGAGGAGACCTGGGGCCCGGAGAGCGACGTCATCATCGAGTGGCGTGCGCTCACGGTCTTCCTCCTCGACGTCATCGGGGGCGAGGTCCAGAAGCGCCTTGGGAAGTCGCCGCAGGAGTTTCCGCTGGCGAAG
The DNA here is from genome assembly GCA_044371595.1 of Bacteriovoracaceae bacterium. Lineage (GTDB taxonomy): Bacteria > Bdellovibrionota > Bacteriovoracia > Bacteriovoracales > Bacteriovoracaceae > Peredibacter. Next base: position 10,294 of record JBILTI010000003.1, on the reverse strand, counting down.
GTCCTCGAGGGCGGAACCTGGTGGGCGGGCCGCAAGCTCGCGGCTACGCTCCGGGTCGGCGGCGTGCCGCCGCTCAACATTAAAAGTGACGGAACCGTTTTCTAGGGGATAACCATGCACAAGAACCTCGTCGAACTGAACCACCCGCTCCTCCGGCACAAGCTGGGGTACCTGCGCGACAAGACCACGAACGCCGCCGACTTCCGGAGCCTCATGACGGAGATCTCGAAGCTCCTCGCCTACGAGGCCTTCCGCGACTGGAGCGACCTCGACGTCGTTTCGGTCGAGACGCCGATGGCCCCGGCGAAGGTCGACCGGATTATCAATCCGCCGGTGGCGGTGGCGATCCTCCGCGCCGGCAACGGCATGCTCGACGGCGTCCTCTCCATGATCCCGATCGCCTCGACGGGCTTCATCGGCATCTACCGCGACAAGTTCATCGAGAACACCGTCGAGTACTACTTCAAGCTCCCGGTCGACGTGAAGGGGAGACCGATCCTCCTGTGCGACCCGCTGATCGCCACCGCGGACACGATGATCGCGGCCCTCGACCGTGTAAAAAGTTACCACTGTGGCCCGGTCAAAGTTCTCTCTGTACTTGCGAGCCAGCATGCGTTAAAACGGCTGGAACATTTTCACCCCGACGTGACGGTCTACGCCCTGAGCGTCGAAAAAGAAATGACGGAAAATGGATACCTGATTCCTGGATTAGGTGACGCCGGTGACAGGCTTTATCAGACCAAGTAAAACGTTTATCTTAGGCGTCGCCGGGGGCTCCGGCTCGGGCAAGACCTACTTCGCCCAGGCCCTGAAGGACGCCCTCGGCGAAGATGCCACGATCGTCTACCAGGACAACTTCTACATCGACCAGTCCCACCGCTTCGACCACGACGGCGGGGCCGTGAACTTCGATCACCCGGAGAGCCTCGAGCTCTCGCTCCTCGCGAAGTGCCTCGGCGAGCTCCGCGAGGGCCGCGGCACGCGGATCCCGCTCTATGACTTCAAGACCCACTCCCGGCAGGAGGAGGAGTTCTACGTCGTCCCCACGGCCGTCATCATCGTCGACGGCATCCTGATCTTCCATCCCGACTACCTCCGGGCGCAGTTCGACGAGATGGTCTTCTTCGACACCCCCGAGGCGCTCCGCTACGAGCGGCGGCTCGAGCGGGACGTGAACGAGCGGGGGAGAACCCCCGAGGGTGTCCGCGCCCAGTTCCTCCGGCAGGTGAAGCCGATGCACGATCAGTTCGTCGAGCCGTCCAAGGCCTTCGCCCACACCGTCGTGAGGGACCTCGGGGACTACCACGAGCACTTCGAGGCGTACAAGGAAAAGCTGATCCGGCTTGCCCGGAGCTAGATCCTCTGTCAGAATTGTTTCATGAAAAAATTCTTCTTCATGACGCTCGCGGCCCTGCCCGCCGGCGCCGCCGTTTGGGGCCCCGTCTCGACATCGTATAAATTCGATCAGGCGCCGGAGTACCAGGCGATCCTAGCGCACCTGAAGACCCACGGGGAGTTCGCGGCAAAGACGGCGCCGGAACCGGCGGCGCCGAAGACGCTCTCCCGCGGCGAGCAGCTCGTCGAGGAGGCCAAGGCCCTGAACCGCGCGCGCCTTGCGGAACTCGCCGCGGAGGAAAAGCGCGACGCCGGCGACCGCTCCCGCTCGACGCTCGATCAGTGGAAAAAGGAAGTTCGATCAACGCAGGACCAGTGGAAGAAAGAGACCCGGGATCTCCTCGCGACCTGGCGCCGCGAGCAGGACGCGTTCCTCGGTCGGATTCCGGTCTACAAGAAAAACACCTTCAAGATGCCCGTCAAGGCCGAAAAGATCCTCGAGGCCCCGGTATCCGCGGCGGCGATCCCTGACGCCCACGTCGTCAACGGAACCTTCGCCGTGCCGATGAAGGACCAGGCGGCGCGGCCCACTTGCGTCGCCTTCGCCGGCGTCCGCGCGATCGAGATCCTTCTCGCGCAGAACGTCGTAGTGCAGGACCTCTCCGAGCAGTACCTCTACTGGGCGGGGAAGCCCAACTGCCAGAAGGCCCCGTGTGCGGAGAAGGGCTCATGGATCCGCGAATCCTACCGCTTCTCAAAAGACCATCCGGCGATCGACATTCCGACCGAAATCAACTGCGGCTACCGCACCGAGAGCGTCGAAAAAAACGAGACGCAGCTTCCGCTTCCCGAATCCTGCCGCGACGGCGCCGTCAAGGTTTCCGCAACGCAGGAGGCGCGTACCCTCGCGGAGGTCGTCGACCTCGTGAAGCGCGACGTCCCGGTGGTCGTCGCTGCCCGGCCCACGGAGAACTTCTACCGGAACAAGGGCCTCGTGACCCTCGCGGACGCGGCCTCGACCGGCGCGAAGCTCGACCAGCACGCTCTGGGCCACGCGTTCCTCGCGGTCGGCGTGATCGAACTCCCCGAGAAGCTCAAGGAAACCGAAGGGAACTTCTGCCTTCTCGTCGCGAACAGCTGGGGGAAGGGCTGGGGGGCCGGCGGCTACGCCTGCGTCACCGAGAAGTGGTTCCTGCGGCAGCGCCAGCCGGCGCCCTTTGTCGCCGCGACCGCGGTCGTTACCCGCTAGCTGAAGAGCTTCGCCTGCCGCCGGCGGATCTCCTCGAGCGGCACGTCCTCGACGTGGGTTCCGATGATCCACTTGTGGCCGAACGGGTCGAGGAGCGTTCCGGTACGATCACCCCAGAACTGGTCGCGGACCGGTTCGAGCTCCCGGGCGCCGTTCTCGAGGGCGCGGGAGAACACCTCGTTGACGTTTTCCACGTAGAGGAAGAGGGCGGCCGCCGTATCCGCGGCGGTTTTCGCCGTCGTACCTTTCCTCGGAAATTCTTCTCCTAGCATGAACCGCGAATCTCCCACTTGGAGCTCCGCGTGCACGACGGCGCCGCCGGGGCCCTCGAGGTGGCCGTGCTTCCGGGCGCCGAAGGCCCGGGTGTAGAAGTCGATTGCCCGGGCCCCGTCCTCGACGGTGAGGTACGGTGAGAGGGCGTGATAGCCGGGAGGGATCGGAGTGACCTGCGTTTCCATAAACTTCTCCTTGAACGGGTTTCCCCGAGGATAACGGGATCGCCGGCCTGCGGCCCGACGAAGCGCCCCCGCGGCTGCGCGGAGTTATGACATGACCCGTCCCCCGCGCCTATGCTCTTCGGGAGAACCCGAACCAGGAGCACGGCATGTGGCATTGGTGGAACAGCATCGTCTCGGAGGACATCCTCCTGCACGTCAACAGCAGCGTTCCGTACCTCGTCGAGCGCTCCATCCGGGACCGCGCCGGTCACCTGGGCCAGGACGGCGCGCTCTTCGTGAGCTCCGGGAAGTACACGGGCCGCGCGGCCGACGATAAGTACGTCGTCTACGACGAGGTGAGCGCCGCCGTCATCGATTGGACCGGGAAGGTCCGGAAGCTAGGGCCCGCGGTCTACGACGAGCTCCGGGCCGACCTCCTCCGGAAATTCCACCTCCTGAAGCGCGACCTCTACCTCATCGAGGCGAGCGCCGGCGCCGAGCAGGCCTACAGTCTCGGCGTTAACCTCGTCACGACCTCGCCGGTCCACGCGCTCTTCTGTCGGACGATCATGCGGCCTCGGAAGGAGAAGAATCCCCTCGGAACGTTCACGATCATCCACGACGCGGACTTCGAGTTCGACGCCAAACGCTACGGCCTCCGGTCGCCAACGGTGATCGCCCTGAACTTCACCCGGAAGGAGATCCTGATTGGCGGCACCGCCTACTGCGGCGAGATCAAGAAGGCGATCTTCACCGTCATGAACACGATCCTCCCGGACTACGGCGTGCTGCCGATGCACGCCGGAGCGAGCGCCGATCCAAAGGGCCAGGTCTCGGTCTTCTTCGGCCTCTCGGGAACCGGCAAGACCACGCTCTCGACCGACACCGGAATGAATGTGATCGGCGACGACGAGCACGGCCTCTCCGACAAGGGGATCTTCAACTTCGAAGGGGGCTGCTACGCCAAGACCGATCACCTCCGGGCGACCCTCGAACCGGAGATCTACCGCGCCACGATCCGCTTCGGGAGCCTGGTCGAGAACGTCGTCCTCGATCCGGAAACCCGGAGGCCCGACTTCGACGACCGGTCGCGGACGGAGAACGGGCGCAGCACGTATCCCCTCGCCGCGCTCCCGAACATCATCAACGACGGCCAGGGCCAGGTGCCGGCGAACTTCTTCTTCCTCTCGGCCGACGCCCTCGGGGTCCTTCCGCTCGTCGCCCAGCTCGACCGCGAACAGGCCCTGTACTTCTTCCTCCTGGGCTACACCGCCAAGGTCGCCGGAACCGAGGCCGGGATGACCGGGATCACGGCGACTTTTTCTCACTGCTTCGGAGCACCCTTCATGGTGCGCCGACCCCGGGACTACGGGAACCTCCTCCGGGGCATCCTCGATCGCCACGACGTCAAGGTCTGGCTCGTGAACACCGGTTGGTTCGGAGGCCCCTACGGAGTGGGGAAGCGCTACGACCTCCACCTCACGCGCGAATGCATCCGCGCGATCCAGCGCGGCGGGGCGCAGGACGTGCGCTTCTCCCGCGACCCGGTCTTCAACCTCGCGGTTCCCGAGGGCCTCGGCGGCATCGAGTCTCGCTTCTTCCACCCGCACGATCTCTGGAAAAACCGGGACGACTACTTCACCGACGCCCACCGGCTGAAGGGGCTCTTTGACGAGACCTACCGGAAGCTCGCGGGCCGCGACCCGGGGCACGCGGAAAATCCCGCACCCGTTTAGTCAAAATCCTCGTATACTAGAGGGATGAAGATCCTGAAAACGCTCTACGCCCAGGTCCTCGTCGGCGTCGTCCTCGGCGCTCTCCTGGGCCACCTCTCTCCGGCACACGCCGTTCCCCTGAAGGTCCTCGGCGACGCCTTCATCGATCTCCTGAAGATGCTGATCGGGCCGATCATCTTCACCACCGTGGTGCTCGGGATCTCGCACTCCGGCGACATGAAGAAGGTGGGCCGTGTCGGCGGCAAGGCGCTCCTGTACTTCGAGACGATCTCGAACTTCGCCCTGGCGCTGGGCCTCGTCGCCGTGAACGTCCTGAAGCCGGGCGCGGGGTTCAACGTTGACCCGGCGACGCTCGACCCGACGGCCGTCGCCGTGTACGGTGCGAAGGCGCGGGAAACCTCCGTCGTCGACTTCCTCCTCGGGATCATCCCGAAGACCTTCGCCGACGCCTTCACCGGTTCCGGGGGCCTCCTCCAGGTGCTGTTCCTCGCCGTCCTCTTCGGCTACGGGGTCACCCACGTCGGCGCCGCCGCGCGCCCCGTGCGGGACTTCCTCGAGAGCGCCTCGAAGGTCCTTTTTCAGATAGTCCACCTCCTGATGCGCTTCGCCCCGGTCGGCGCCTTCGGGTCGATGGCCTTCACCGTGGGGAAGTACGGCGTCGACGCCCTCGGGCCCCTGGCGGGCCTCGTGGCGACGTTCTACCTCACCTGCGCGCTCTTCGTCGTCCTCGTCCTCGGGCCCGTGGCGCGGCTCGCGGGCTTCAGCGTCTTCCGCTTCATCCGCTACATCCGCGCCGAGCTCCTGACGGTCCTCGGAACCTCCTCCTCGGAGAGCGTCCTCGTCCCGCTCATGGAGAAGCTCGAGCGCCTCGGCTGCTCGAAGTCCATCGTGGGCCTCGTGATTCCGACCGGCTACTCGTTTAACCTCGACGGCACGAACATCTATCTCACGATGGCCGCGGTGTTCATCGCCCAGGCGCTGAACATCGACCTGACCCTGGGCCAGCAGCTCTCGCTCCTCCTGGTGGCGACGCTCACGTCCCAGGGGGCCTCCGGCGTCACAGGCGCCGGCTTCATCACGCTCGCGGCGACCCTTTCGGTCGTACCTACCGTGCCCTTGGCGGGCCTCTCGCTGATCCTCGGGATCGACCGCTTCATGTCCGAGGCGCGCGCGCTTACGAACACCATCGGTAACGGCGTCGCCGCCGTCGTCGTCGCCCGCTGGGAACGGGAGCTCGACGTCGAGAAATTGAAAAAGGAGCTCGCATGCTAGTCGTAAAAACCCGCCTCGAATACAGTTCGATCCACGGCCTCGGGTGCTTCGCCGCCGAGGACATCACGGCGGGCCAGCTCGTCTGGCGTTTCGACCCGGGCATTGACCTCGTGTTCGCGGACAAGGACCTCGCGGCCCTTCCCGCGGCGTTCCGCGAGTTTCTGAAGGTCTACGCCTACAGTCCCGTGGCCGGCGCCGAACGGAGCTACGTTCTCTGCGTCGACCACGCCCGGCACATGAACCATTCGGACGCGCCGAGCCTCCGGGAGACGCCGGAGGGCACCAACGTCGCGGCCCGGGACATCCGGAAGGGGGAGGAGCTCACCTGCAACTACACGGAATTCGATCGCGATGCCGGGGCGAAACTCAAAGGGGATTAGGGTGCTCAGGTAATGGCGCCGGTCTTCCGATGAGGGGAGCAAACCGTGAGGTGAATCATGAAGGCCATCGCCTTCCCGCTCCTGTTCCTCGCAGCCTGCGCAGCCCAGAAAGATCTCCACCGGACTCCGGCGTCCGTGCCCTATAGCTCCTGGGAGGAGTACGTCCAGCGGGAGGTCCTGAACGCCCGAAACCTCGACCGCTGGTACCCGGACTCGCAGTTTTTGAAGCTTCCGTGGCGGAAGAGCAACGAGGTGGCCTACGACGGGTCCGTCCCGGATCCGTCCGAGCTCCGGATCAAGGCCGTGAGCTGCGGCGATAAGACGCTCTGGCCCACGCATCCGCAGCAGACGACGAAGAACTACCTCCACGGTATCTACGCGAGCTATGACCATACGAAGCTCCCGGCCGACTCGCACGCTTGTAACCGGGCCAGTACGAACCGCCGCTCGTGCCTCTCGGCGACCTGGGCGTACGTCTTCATCATGTCCGACACCTATCAGGACAGCTGTGGGAACTACTTCCGCGGTTACTGGATGGTCAACTACCTGAAGAAGGACGATAACATGGGGACGCTCCTTTCGAAGGGCCGCACGGTCTATCAGACGCCGGGCGCCCAGTTCAAGGGCGATTACGACACGGCCCAGACCTACGGCGTCGAGCCGCGGGAGTTCCTCTTCTTGGCCGAGCTCGAGTCCGGGGACATGGCGAAGATCCGCCGAGACAGCGAGGCGGCCCTCCGCGCTGGCTTCCGGAAGCGTGGCCTCGCGTTCGAGCCGAGGTAGCTCCAGGCCGAGCGCCAAAAATGATGGCCCCCTCTTTCGATAGTCACGATCGCATCTGAGATCATCGGTTACTCGGATGACCTCGCGACGCTCGGAGCCGCCGTCCTCTCCGTCGCCGTCCAAATCGACCAGCCGGTGAAGAACAAGGCGAAGGAAAAGATGGGCGACGTCTTCGTTAAGAGCTATAAGGACGCCGCCTGAGCAGCCGCCTTTGATGTTCGAAACAAGAAGGCCTCCTTCCGGAGGCCTTCGTCGTTCATTTCGAGTCGTCGGGAAGCTTACCTGCAACGTCTCATCTGTACCTGATAGATGATCCCCGCGTTAAAGTCCGCCGAGTCGACCGTCGCGAGCGCGTCCTGCCGGGTCGTGTTCCGGACCATCATGCTCGCGTTTACCCGGAGGTTCACGTCGGCCCCGCACGGTGACCAGACCATCGCCTGGACGCCGAGCGTGTTGTTGAACGTGTAGTCCTGGTCGATGCGGCCCCGGAAGTCCTGAACGAAGCGCGGCCCCTGGGCGCCGGCGAAGAAGTACTCGGCCTGGAGGCGGGCCGTCGCCCCCGTCGGAAGGGCGACGAAGCCGCGGTAGTCGACGGCGAGGATTGAGACGCTGAAGCCGTTCGGGACGTGCACCGGGACGGCGATGTTACAGCTCTTCCGATCGAGGGTCCGGCCCGTCGCGGGGCCCGCCTCGGTCACGAACTGATCGAAGATCACGGAGAGCGATCGGCCATCCGGGGTGAGCGTCGCCGACGCGGATCCGCTGGGGCAGCCGTTGCCGCCGTAGGCCGGGTGGCCCAGCTGGATCGTGTCCTGCGCGGAGGCGGCGACGGCGGTGGCGAGGAGGGCGGCGGCGGTGGCGGTCGTTAACAGTGATGTCATGGGAGCTCCTTTTGAAGCTGGCGTTGTGGGCATCCTGACCCGTTGTTCGGTTACGATTACGGTATCCAGGCCGTCCGCGCCTCGGGAAGCCCGAATCTTCGCGGGCCCCGGTAAAGATGCCCACGTGGTCGAGGCGGGCAACCACGTGGGCGCAGAAGTTTTGCCGACGCTGGCCCCGGTGATCGATCCGCGGTACCTCTTGGAGAAAGGAGACCGCCGCATGAAAAAGCTCGTCCTCGCCACCTCGCTCTTCCTCGCCGCCGCCGCCCACGCCCAGATCAACTTCAACTCCGTGACCCACGCCGGCACCGGCTGTCCGCAGGGAACGGTATCGACGGCCGTCTCGCCGGACGGCGCCTCGCTCTCGATCCTCTTCGACGAGTTCCGCGCCGAGGTGCCGCAGTTCGACGGCAACAACGACAACGCCGAACTCCCGCGCGCCCCCCGGAACCGGAACACGCCGACGGTGCAGCACCGGAGCTGTTCGCTGAGCTTCACGGCGACGCTCCCGCCGGGGACCCGCGCGGAGACGCTGGAGGTGGGCCTGCAGGCCCGCGGCGCGACCGTCTTCGACCAGGGAATCGACGGGTATTTCTCCTCGATCCTCGTCGGCTTCAACGGACTGGCCCGCTCGCGCGGGAATCCGACCGTCGTCGCCCGGCGTTCGTTCCGCACCCGCACGGGCCCGATCGACGAGGCCTGGGTCGAGGGCCCACGGGCGGTGATCCCGCTTGGCGGGGGCTGCGCCGGCGCGCAGGGCCGGGACATCCGCTTCGACCTGAAGAACCACATCCACGCGGAGATCGCCGACGGGAACACGAACCGCCGGGGCCTCATCACCGTCGACTCGAACGACGTGAACGGCTTCCTGCGTTTCGCGGTCCGCGCCGTCCCCTGCGGCGGTGGCAGAATGGCCCCGTAGTGGTGTCACCGTGAGCTCGATCGCCTACTAAAGTCTTTCACCGGGAGCCGACCGCTTCCGGAAAATTTCCCCCGATGCTATAACGGACGGAGGGGGATCCGAATGCAGGAAACCGTAGAGCATGACCTCATCCAGAGTTTGCAGACGATGATTGCGGCCTACCTCGAGCGAAACCCGCAGCTCACGCTGAACGCGCTCGCCCAGCGATCGAACGTCCCCGTGACGACGCTCCGGCGCCTGGCCCAGGGGCAGCAGAAGAACGAGATCGCCCCCCACTCGGTGCTGAACCTCGTGAGCTACGTCCTCCGAGAGAAGAGCCTCGCGCGGCTCCTCGAGCGTGTGGGCCCGGCCGTCGCGGACTTCCTTCGGCGCCACTTCGGGTCCTTCATCTTCGAGGTTCCCGCGGCGGCCTACAGCGCGGAACTGAACGCCGAGCTCCGGGACCAGACGAAGTACCTCATCTACAAGCTCGCGGCGAACCACGACGGGACCGACCTCATCGCGGTTGCCGAGGCTTTCGGGAGCTTCGGGCTCCGGAAGGTCGAGGAGCTGAAGGCCCTCGGGCTCCTCGAGGAGTGCGGGGGCCGGCTTCACGCGCGCGACAAGAACTTCTCCCTCGACCTCACGGTCGCCGCGGCCCACCTGCCGGCGCTCGTGGCCTTCTATAAACCCGAGACGATGGCCCGAGGGCTCAACACCATGTTCAGCATGAGCGAGGCGCTGACCCGCGAGGCGGTCGCGGAGATCAAGGCCCTCCAGCGCGAGTGCGTCCTGAAGATGAACGCCGTCATGAACCGGCCCGAGAGCCGGGGAACGATACCGTACTTTACGCTAAACCTCGGCGAGACGCTGCTGGCGGACGCTGCACCAGGAGACCTCCAATGAGAATCTTGTTCCTCCTCCTCTTCTTCTTCTTCAGCGCGTTCGCCGCCCACGCGTTGACTCGGCCTGAGCTCGACGCGCTCCTGCGGGAGAAGGGCCTCTCGGTCTCGGCCCTCGAGCTCAAGGGCCTTACGGTGGTGATGGGCGAGGTGACCGGGCATCTCACGGCCGTGCCGTTCTCGCGGGTGGCGATCTTGGTGACCGCGAACGAAGCTATCCTCCGGTCGGAGATAGAGGCGGTGGATGGAGGGCCCGCGCTCGGCGGCGTCGTGAGCGTGCGGTTCCAGGGGCAGTACGTGCTCCGGAGGGACGTGCGGGCAACGGTGCTCGCGCCGTAGCGGGCTATTCACGGAACGCGCGTCCCGTTTGGTTACGTTGTCTCCGGGAGAAGCGACGGGCGCGGGGCCCGTCGCGTGG
>JBILTI010000477.1:0-4161 GCA_044371595.1 Bacteriovoracaceae bacterium | reverse complement strand
AGAGTCCCATTTTGCGCATGAGCTCAGCGACGGTATTCTCAGAACAATAGATTCCTTTCCGGTCGAGATCCTGAAAGATTCGAGGAGAACCGTAGGTGCCCTTGGAAGCTTCGAAAAGACGTTTGATTTCTTGTTTGAGAAAGTCTCGCTTCGTTTGCCGCCGCTGTGATCTCGCCGGTTTGTAAGCGTAATAACCACTGCGACTGACCTCGAAGTGTTTGCAAAGAAATGCAACTGGCACAGATTCTGAGAGTTCCTTCATTATTTGGAATCTTTGAGATGGTCCTGGGCAAAAATCCCATGGCTTTTTTTTAGAACCTCGTTGATCTTTTTTAGGTACTCGTTTTCTTTCCGGAGTCGGGCGTTCTCGCTCAAGGCTTCGTCGATAGTTTTGGCGCGAGGGTGGATTATTTCATTCTTCCAGCGTCGAAGTGCACCAGGACTGATTCCTAGATCTCTTGCTGCCGGATCAATTCCTTTTTTCTCAGCAAGTTTGATTGCCTCATTCTTAAACTCTTGATTGTACGTCTTCTTCCCCATAACAGCGCTCCTTTCTCAGGGTTACACCGCTCTTTAAAAAGTGTCCACTAAACTTGGGGAGGCTCAGGTGTCGCCATCGAAGAGGAGAGGGTCAAAGAGTTCGATAGGCTATAGAGCCAAGGCGACGTCGGGTGGCCATCTTTGATCCACCGGAACTGCGCTACGAACGGATCAGAGTAGAGGTAGGAGAAGGCAAACAGGTTAAAGGCGAATGCTTGTAAGTAGGAGAGGTAGCGCCGTCTCGATGAAATCAGATCGGGAGAGTCTTTTGGAGTCCAGACGTGATGATAGAAGTACGTGAAAAGGTTAAAGAAGAGCAGATAGGCTGCAACCGTGACCTCGACAATGATGTTCAGGTCCAACCACCATAAACCTACGATCGTTAACCATTTAAGGATGATGTATGTGTCGATCATCAGAATGCGGAATTGTCTTGTCTTTCCTCTTGTGCTTCCAAGATTCTCTCCCAGATCTTTGAGGGCTTCCACCAGGTTAAGGTGCTTGATCAGTTCAATCGTTCGACTTAAGAAGCTGTAGATGATGCCGTTTTCCAAATGCTTTCTCCTTACACATTAAACGGTAGGTTAAGAAAATGTTATTGGAAAGCGGAAAATCTACATATAGTGGTTGCGACACTTTTTTGACGTTTTTAACTCAATATCTAGCACTGACTACTGGTGATTGTGCTATGAGTTGAAGTGCTGCTATAAGTATGGATCACTTATATGTTCAATACCTACAGCAAATCGACCATCCGGCTTCATTTTGTTGAACATTAAGGGGTCAATAATGTCATCAAATTTTGGATTCCAGGTAGCTCTTCGGTGAAGACACATGTGGGTTGGGTCGACCGCTCGGGTAAAGTCGCCTCCGGTGTAGACGATCTCTTTCATGCGACGAAAATGGGCCCGAAAGAGTTCATCATGGAACTTCTCTTCATGAGACCCGGAAAGAGCTTCCCGGTACCGGATCAGATGATGAGCGGCTGCAGTGAAATGGACATCTATCCAGAACTGGCATGACGGGGAAAGGCCTATCTTATGATAAACCGGGCCAAGAATCTCTGAATATCTCATGGACTCCTCCTTCCCCTTTCTCGGCTGCAAGCGGAGTTAAATTCAATCGGAGATCGAAGATTCGAGGGTTGAGTGCCGATAGCTCTGAAAGGGAGGCGGGATGTTTAAACTAAAGGATCTTTACCGGCTCTACCGTCAAGGTGACTCAACAGAATTTGCCGAACCCGGCTTCATTTATCGAGGTTCAGGGGCGCTTTGCCTCGTCCTTTTCTTCGAGAAGATCTTTCTGCCAGAGAGGGAGAGCTTCACAACGGACATTACTGAAGAGCGCCTTCGCTTCTGCCTAGAACAGATTGATGAAGGCGCTTCTGTGGAAAGGGCCGGAGGGATTAGGGCGGATCTTCTGGCATTCTTGTGCTTCATTCATTTCGGGGATTGGGATCCGAACGATTGGAGCTATCTTTTCTGTCCAGAGGATGAGCGTTGCGGGTTCAGGAAAGATGAGTACGAACGCCGCTGGAGAGAACACTAACGGGTTGACGGGAACCGGCTGTGGAATGCTCTAAGGCCAAGAGCGATGACGGTATCTACTCGGTCGGCGTCGGCCGTCGACGTCAGGTATAGAGGAAACCGTTTCTTGCAAACTTCATCCAGATCCTTTAGGAACTGCTCCTCTGAGAATTGGCGAGGTAGGAGATCGAGAACGGATCCTAGGTTGTCTCGGAAGTTTTTTATGGCCTCAAAATGGTTCGAGTTCGAATTGAGGAGACGGGCAAGATTATTTCGGAAATCTTGGACTTCATCCCTAGGTGGAAGTTTCACGCTTCCGACGAAGCTCTCCCAGGTCTCACCTTGCTTTTGGAGGATGCGGCGGACCTTCCGTTCCTCGCTTTCAGAACTACAGAAGTCACGGAGCTTCGCTGAGGTGTTCTCGGACTGGCACCGGAGAACGAAGGCTCTGGCAGCTCTTAGAATCATCTCATGGGGAACGGTCGTAGGTCGACCTCTGCTACGTTTCGTATCAGGCGGGGGTTGCTTCATCTCAGTAGTATCACTTGACTTGCGTAGGTTTTTGTCCGCTTTCTTTGGGAAGGTGAAGATCTTTCCCAAATGGGCTTTTAGCCAGCCAGTCTTCTGAGGGATGGTAGAGACAAGGTTCGGAAACTCCATCTTTAGCCCCGGATGAGCATCGTAGAAGGATACCCGAGCCTTAGAGACCGCTTCTGTGACCAAAAACTTCCGATCAGAACTTCTCGCCTTCACCAAGGTAAGTATCCGCTGGATATGGGAACGGCGACTTCCTGGGGACATCGCCTCGTCGTTTGGAACCACGTAAGGAACTGATCCAAGTAAACCAGCATAGATGAGGTCTCTCGAGGCATCGAGCCGCATCTTCTTCTCATCGTCAGTGTGGGATCTCCCATCAATTTCGATGGCGATACCAACCTCGGGGAGTAGGACGTCGAACCGGCGGACGTAAAACATCTCCTCGCCACTGTGCTTGTTCCAATACGGCAAGACAGCTACGGTTTCGATCTCCATCGTCCCCTCATACCCTGCGACCTCCAATGATGTCTTCAGGTCCAAGTAAAACTTCGTATGGGCCTCAGTGGTCTCCTGGTGAGCAATCTGTCTGATATGAGCAGAGCTAAGGTAAGGGCAGAGGCTTCGAATCCTTTCATTCTGGATCAGTTGCGGCGTAACTTCAGGCACAGGAACTCCATCGGATCTTCGTCCGTCGCTTGTAAGTGACCGAGTGCCTTCTCTGACTGAGTCCCGGAGGTTCTGGCAGCTCGATTTATGTCCGCCCCTGTTCCAGCCGGACAATTCTTCACTAGAAAGACTGTACCTATCGAATCCGTTTTCCTCCTCCCAGCTCCTGCAGCGCCAATCGGTACAGTCTTCTCAGAGGGTCCTGGACGTCCTAGGACCTGTTGAATGGCCTAAGGCCATAAAAGGGTTGTCACTATGGAAAATCGTGAAGTTAGTGAGAAAGAAATCATCATGTGGTTGCGTGCCTACAACGGAAAGCAGCACTTCTACTACTCACTCAAGTATCAGCTCCAGAAGAAGGGGTACCTGACTCCGAAGCAAGCCGATTGTGTGCGGAAGGCGATCTTGAGTGGGGCGCCAGTGGAAAAGCCCGACAACCAGATCGAAAATCCGACCTACGCCGCAGGAACAGTTTTGGTGATGAAGGAGCCAGCTGCTAATGGGATCACGAGAGACTTCGCCCTCCCGTTCTCGTTCCACTCGATCGAAGTGGTAAAGACGCACAAGGAAACTGAGAAGGGCATCCAGCTAACGTTCTTGCCGAGGAATAAGAGAGGAGAACTTTGCGAACAAGGCCGCGAGGTAACAACGTGGGTAAGCCGGTGGTCACTAGGGAAAGAGATCTAGAAACTAATATCTTTAGGAGAGTTCCAATGGTTCCACCCACTGTGCTTGGCCAGCCTGGATGACCAGCGTTCGACTTTACCGAGATCATATGGAGCGAGGTCTACGGGGATTTCTCCGGTGTAGAAGAATCCCTTAATCGTCGGCCGAAACCGAAATGCTCGGATTGACACCCCAGCGGCCGCAGCCCTCCTAAGGGCAGCGCAGA
>JBILTI010000478.1:0-2762 GCA_044371595.1 Bacteriovoracaceae bacterium | reverse complement strand
TCAGCTTTTTTTTGCCGTTTTACGAGGAGTAGGGGCAGCGAACGTCAAAATTTTGATGGCCGTAGGACCGGACCGCGGGACCCGGGCCGTTAAAAAAATATTGCCAAAGGAATATAGGTTGTTGAGACTTATAGTAATTACATTAAGAACGCTTTAGCTAACCATGAAGGACAATGACTTAACGTCATTACTAAACAAGGAGATTTCATGAAAAAACAGCTAACAGTTGCACTCGGACTTGCTGTTCTCGCAACCCCGGCCTTCGCTACCAAGGCCCGTCTTCAGGCCCTCGGCGAAGACTCTTACGGCTCGTTCTACATCAACGACAACCGTAACATCTGGCTCAACGCTGCCCAGATCAACAACCACAAAGACCTCGTAACTTACGAGTTCGGTTCGACGGTTGACCAGGACACAGCTGCTACTCCACGGGGAGAAGGCGGCGTATTCAAGACGATGGGGAACATGGTCTACGGCATCCACTTCGGCGGCGGCTCGAACACTTCCAACAACCTCCGCCTCGGCGCGGGTCTTGCGGACGTCGACCTCGACGGATCTGGTAACATCACTGGTGCCACTGGAACGGGCTCCGAGCAGAACAACATCGACGCCTTCGTCGGCGGCGACGCTGGCATCAAGTGGGGCGCGAACCTCGGCTACGCAAAGTCCTCTGATCAGTCTCAGGGCCTCCGGAACGAGTCGCTCCGCACTCGCCTCGGTGTTATCATGGGTGACACGCAGGTCTACGGTAACATCAACCTCATCAACAACGCGCGCGGCGAACTCTCTGGCCTCGCCGGTCCTCTCGGCGCTGCGAACGGCGCTTCTAAGTTCGAAGGCAAGCTTGGCTACCAGGTCGGCGCGATCCACGCTTGGGAAGGCAACACGCTCTTCGTTGACTACCGGAACTTCGAAGGCGAAGGCACTATCGCCGGCACGAAGGAAGACCAGAAGCTCAACCAACTCCAGGCCGGCATCGGCCGCGTTGAGCGCCTGAACGATAAGTCGAACCTCTTCCTCCGCGCTTCTTACGTCATGGCGAAGGCCGAGAACGACAACGCCATCGCCGCAGCTGCTGGCACATTCGGCGCAGCTTGTGACCTCTCTGCATATCTCTGCGAAGAGTACGAAACTCAGCGAGTTCCAGTAGTCGTCGGTCTCGAGACCGAAGCGGCTTCTTGGCTCACGCTCCGCGCTTCCGTTGCTCAGGTTGTCTGGGGAACAGAAGAAGACGCGAACGACGAAAGAACTGTTAACGCGACTGCGGTTAACGCCGGCGCGACGCTTAAGTTCGGCGAACTCTCTGTTGATGGCGTGATCGGTAACGGCACTGTCGCCGGAGACGGCTTCGCAGTTGCGGGCAGTACGACTAACACCGCTGCCGGTTCTGGCACTGGAACAGGCTCCCTCCGCCTCGACCAGCTCATGACTCGCGTTGGTATGACTTACCGTTTCTAATCTCCGCAAGAGAAAGAACATCGGGGGCCCGGTTATCCGGGCCCCTTTTTTTTGCCCGGGCCTCTTTTGGCCCCGGCCCCTGTCAGGAAAATCCATTAGTTATTTTCTAAATGAAGGAGTACACTTTACCCGAAACACAAGGAGTCTCGACGATGAGAAAATTGTTTGCGGCGGCGGCGGTACTGGCCCTGTCCTCTTCCTACGGCGCGGAGGAGCTTAAGTTCGGCGACGTTAACTACTTTCTTAAGCAGGGGCAGTTTAACCTCTCCGCCGACGCGAGCCAGACATTCTACAAAGAGACGCCGAAGACCGGGAGCGAGCTTGAGACCCGGGGTTATCTCTTTGAAACCCGTTACGGCTTCGGGATCTCCGATCGGCTGAACGTCTACCTCGGCCTCGATTACGCCTGGGACCGCGAGGTCGAAAACATTACGACGCCCACTAACGCGGCCTTCGCCCAGGACGGCCTCGCCGCACCGACGCTCGCCGCCAACTACCGGCTCTTGAACCAGAACGACGACCTCTATAACCTCGACCTCGGCGCCGTCGCCCGGATAAACATCGAAGACGCCGAAACCGGCTACGCCGTCGGCCAGGACTCCGCGGACGGAAACTACTCCGCCGGAAGAAATGCCCTGGAACTGAACGCTCGCATGGGCAGCAAGTGGAACGAGGCGAACGAGTGGCAGCTCGCGGCCGGGGTGGTCTATAACCAGGACGGCGATCGGACGCAGAAGGCTTCCGGAGGCGATGAGGACTTTGAGATCGACGACTCTTTCGACGCCTATCTCCGGGCCACGTACCAATACCGGCCCGTTAACGAATTCATGATCTTGCTCTCGGCCCAGGCGTCGCGCCTCGGTGAAGTTACACAGGAGTCGGACGCCAACGAAATCGTCGACCCGGCCCACGTCGATCTTGATTTCGTTTTCCGGGCGAAGTATCTGATCACCGAAAGCTTGGTCGCGAGCTTCCGCTACGACATGGCCAGGAACGCCCGCTACGACCGCGAGTTCAATGGCACTGGCGTGGCCCTCAAGCGCCGGCAAGACTTCTTCGGTCTCGGGGTAGATTTCCTCTTCTAGTTAACGCTTCTTCCGTTGCCGGGGGCCCCGGGGCTCCCGGTTCTTCAAAATCCCTAAGAGTAATTTTTCTCGATCGACCGGAAGCTCTTCCTGGTCGATGATCCGTTCGAGCTCCCGCATGAGGGTCTCGATTTCGGTCAGCTGTTCGAGGATTTTAAGCGAGTGGCGGATGATCATATTGTGCTCCTGTTGTAATAATAATACAAAAGTTTGACATAT
>JBILTI010000213.1:0-4504 GCA_044371595.1 Bacteriovoracaceae bacterium | reverse complement strand
CATGCTGGAAAACCAAGCCTATCAAGAGTTCGAGACAACCGACCCGGAGCGCGTTCACCTTCGCGTCCTCCCCGAGCGGCGTAAGAAGATCATGGTCATCGACGACGACCAGGACTTCCGGCTCTCGGTCTGCGAGATGCTCGTCGACCAGGGGTATTCGGTCATGACCGCGAAGGACGGCGAGACGGGGCTGAATAATCTCCTCCACCACGCCGAGCGGCCAGACCTCATCCTCGTCGACCTCATGATGCCGGTGAAGTCCGGCCTCGAGTTCCGCCGCGAGCAGCTCCGGATCGCGGAGCTCGCGGGGATCCCCGTGATGTTCATGACCGGCCACGGGATCGTCGATGGCGAGTCGTGCCTCATGAAACCATTCGACGAACGGGAGCTTCTCGAGGCCGTCCGCCGGCACGTTGTCTGACGCCGGAAAAACGACACGGGCCACTCCGGAGAGCGGCCCTTAATCTTCAATCGTTAATGTTGGTTGTCAGAACGCTTCGAGCAGCGCTAGCCTGGGCTGAAGTTTTGGGTCAACCTCTTCCAGTTCCGGTGCTCCGGCAGGTCGGATAACTTTGTCATAAACGTTCCTCCTTTATCCTGGTTGACGTTGGCGGGGTGATCCGATTATACCGGAAAATTTCCGTCCGTTTTCGGCCGACGGGGAATCCCGTGGTTGCCGAACGCGCGGCGAACCCCGGACCGCGCCGGATCTCGGTTTTGAGTATTTTTCTTGGCGCCGCCGTGGCCGAATGCCCCCTTCCCCGCCCGATCCCTTACAAAACTTCCCGGATTCCCGCATCGGCAAGGGCCTTGCAGGAATCGCGGGGGAATCGACAGCTCGGAGAAGGAGGGTCATATGAACCGTGACGAAAGAGTTTACCGCAGGCAGCGCCGCTACCGGGAATCCGACTCGTACGATCCGGACGAGCGGCGGCACCGCGACGACATCGCGTTCGATCCGGATCCGCGGGACGACGAGTTTACGAACTCGAGATTCCGCTTCGACGACGAAGTCTTCGGCCGCGACCGGCGTCGGGAGACGGGCCGCTTTCCCCGGACTAACCGCTTCGGGGAGGACCGCGTTCACTACGACTCGTACCAGGACGACCAGTTCCGGCGCGGCTACGATCCAACGTACGAAGACGAAAACGGCGTGCGCCATCCGTACGAGCACGGCGGGCGTAACCGCTGGTCCGACGACGTTCGTTCGATGGCGTCGCGCGAGAACCACGCCGGTAAGGGTCCCCGGGGCTACCGGCGGTCCGAGGAACGGGTGAAGGACGAGGCGTGCGAGATCCTCGCGCGGGACTTCTTCCTTGACGCCTCGGAGATCGAGGTCGAGCTGAAGGATCAGGTGCTCACTCTAAAGGGCGAAGTCGGCTCCCGGGAAGACAAGCGCCGTGCCGAAGACCTTGTCGCGGAGATCCCCGGCGTCGCCGATGTACAGAACCAGCTCCGGGTCAAGGCGACGCCCGCGGAAGGCTGGATCCCGGGCCTCGGAAACATCGACGAATCGCTGGGAGGTTGACATGGATAAGGATAAGCGGCATCCGGAGGGAGAGCGCGGGAAGGACAAACGGCACCTCCGGCTGGTCGAGAAGTACGACGAGCGCTTCGACAACGACGACTTCTCCCGGTTCGCGGGCCCCGACTACAGCGACGAGCCGTTCGAACTCGGGGAGCAGGACTTCGCGCACTCGCCCCACGAGCGCAAGCGCGCCATCGAGGAGCGGCCCGTGGGAACCTGGACTAATCCCGGGGTGAGTGGAAAGTCCGACGATGGCGAGGTCTGGGTCAATCAGATGGAGTACTGGGAGCAGGCGAACTTCGTCGGCTACGGGCCCCGGGGCTACACCCGCTCCGACGACCGGATCTACGAGGAGGTCTGCGACGCGCTCATGCGCCATCCCGCGGTGGACGCCAGCAACATCGGTGTTAAGGTGGAGAAGGGGATCGTCTACCTCTCCGGAAAGGTCCCCTCGCGGCAGATGAAAAAACTCTCCGAGCGCGTCGCCGAAGACTGCCCCGGGGTGCAAGACGTCCGGAACGAGCTGGTGGTGATCGCCGGCGACGACGATCCCCAGGGGCCGGACGCGCCGGCGAAAAAAGACCTCGGTGTCGATCATTAAGGAGGAAGCAATGGGGCGCAGAATTAACGACGGAGACAGGACAGGTATGAAGCAGGACCGCTACCGCAACTCCCGCTTCGAGGTCGAAGAGGGGAACGAGCCGTGGCAGTACGGCGGCGTGAGCCGCAAGACCGTGAATACGCTCGGCGGACTCAGCGCGGAGAACCGCGGCCACCGGAGCTCCGGGGAGAGTCACTCGAGCTGGGACCCGGGGCCGTTCGAGAATGACCGCGCCTCGCAGTGGGGACAGCGCGAGGGCAGGGACCGGAGCTTCGATCGCGGCTACCGGCGCTCCGACCGAGCCGTCTACGAAGACGTATGCGCTAAGCTAGAGCTGAGTCCCCTCGTGGACGCCTCGGAGATCGAGGTCACGGTCACTGAGGGCATCGTCTACATGAGCGGGAGCGTGGCCAACCGCGGGATGAAGCGGCGGGCGGAGCTCGAGATCGAGAACGTCTCCGGCGTCGAGGAAGTGCAGAACCAGCTGCGGATCCCGAGCGGGGGCGAGGACCTCCACTGATGACCGGCGCCGCGAGGCCCGCCGTCTTCCTCGACCGGAACGGTGTCCTGAACGAGACGGTGTTTCGGCGGGGAAAGCCGCGGGCCCCGTACACCCTGGAGGAGCTCCGGATCCCGGCCGGGGATGCTCCAGCGGGCGGCGTCGGCGTGGGGCATCGACGAGGCCCGCTCGTGGATGATCGGCGACCGGGTAAGCGACGTCGAGGCCCGGGGCCCGGGCCGGATCCGGACGATCCTCATTTCCGCCGACGCCGCTCTAACGAACCCGGAACCCGATCACCGCTGTTCCTCGTTCTGCGAGGCAACCGATCTCGTCGTCCGTGCGCTCCCCCTCGGTGGTACCGGTCTTGCTCCAAACTCGTGACGACCGGGAGAATGGAAAACGGATGACGAAGCGAATCTTCAAACCCAAGAAACTCAGTGAGCAGACCATCGTTGTCACCGGGGGCACCCAGGGACTGGGGCTGGCGCTCGTGCGCGAGGCGCTTTCCCGGGGTGCGCGGGTCGTGGTCGTAAACGCCGACGGCGCGGGGCTCGCCGCCGCCGTGGCGACGTTACCCCCGACCGGCGCGATCCTCCCCGTCGTGGCCGACGTTACCTCCGTGCGCGACCTCGATCGACTGGTCACCGCGGTGCGGAGCCGCTTCGGCGGAATCGATACCTGGATAAATCAGGACAGCGTCGCCCTCGCCGGTTACCTCCAGGAGGGCGACGAGGAACAGGAGCGGCAGCTCTTCGAGATCAACTTCTGGGGGACGCGGTCGGCGTCGAAGGTCGCGGTTTCGGCGATGCGAGAGGAGGGCGGTGTGCTGATCAACCTCGGGAGCGAGATCACGGTCGCCGCGGAACCGCTCCTCGGGATGTACGGCGCTTCGAAGGACGCCGTGAAGGCGTTCACCGACGCTCTCCGGCTCGAGCTCCGGGACGAAGACGTCCCCGTCGAAGTCTGTCTGGTGCGGCCGACGGCGATCGCCGCGCCTTTGATCGATCACGAGGCCGCTGACCCCGGCCCCGGGGGTCCCCCGTCCAGGGCGTTGTACGGGGACGCGGTCCGCGCCATCCTCCGCTGCGCCGAAGCCCCCCGGCGGGACGTCTACGTCGGTGGACCCGCCCGGTTGTCCGCCATCCTCGATACGTTCTTCCCGTCGGTGCGGGACCTCATGGCGGAGGGGCGGATGCGGGATCTTAGAAGGCCCGCGGTCCCCGACGGGGAGCGGGAGAACGACGACGAGCTATCCACTTCCCGAGTGCTGCGGACGCTCCGGGAAAGTTTTCGACTTTCGAAAGGGGAGGGCCGCCGGGAGCGGGGCCCGGAGAACCCCTAACCAAGGAGGGCCAAGATGAAACGAACCAGCAACTACTCGCGCGACCGGGATTCGCAGGAGAACCTTAACGTCAACGAGAAGTACGCCGAAACGGGAGAGTCGGAGTTCTCCCGCGAGCGTACGGTCCCTTGCGACGAGAACGAGGTCCTCTCGGAGCGGCATTACACCTTTGGTCCGCTCGAGCAGCACGGCAAGCGCCGCGTCCGGGCCCGCGAACCGCGCACCGGCCCCAGAGGTCCGGAGAGTAACTGGAGCGGAAAGGGTCCCAAGGGATACCGCCGCTCCGACGAGACTATAAAAGACGACGCGAGCGACGCCCTCTACCGGAGCACGGCCGTCGACGCCACGGACATCGAGGTCGCCGTCGTCGAGGGCGTCGTGACCCTCCGGGGCTTCGTCGACTCCCGCGAGCAGAAGCGGATGGCCGAATCGGCCGTCGACCGCCTGGCGGGAGTGAAGGACGTCTTCAACGAACTCCGCATCCGGGGGGCCGCGAGCGGACCCTCGCCCCGGGGCCTCGTCGACAACATC
>JBILTI010000212.1:0-4513 GCA_044371595.1 Bacteriovoracaceae bacterium | reverse complement strand
GGCCGAGGCGGGGGCAACGGTCCCCGCGACCGATCCGGCCGTGCCCGCGGCCACCGAGGCCGTCGCCGGAGACACGGTCGACCTCGAGGCCCTCGAGGGGCTAACGGCGGACGACCAGCCAGCCGAGACGACGCTCTCGAACATGGAACCCACGACGCCGTCGGTGGAGAAGGTCGAGACGGACCCGGCGACGTCGATCGAGGCGCTTCCTGCGGACGCCTCCCCCGAGACCACGCTCACGGATACGCCGGCCGAGAAGATCGGCGACGACCTCGAAAGCATCAAGGCCGATCTCGGCGACGACGCGGCCTTCGAGCCGGCGACGACGACCGCCGAGGGGACCCCCGAGGCGACCCCCGTCCCGAGTACGGTGACGGAGAAGAAGGAGAAGGGGCCCGAGGTCTTCGACGTGGGCCGCGAGGAGCGCGAGCTCCTCTCCCTCGCGCAGAACATCCAGGGGCAGATCACGGATCCCGAGTGGAACGAGGTCGCGACGGCCGCGAAGGTCGACACCTACACGGTCGTAAAAGACGACTGGCTCTTTAAGATCTCCAAGCGCATCTTCGGCTCCGGCTTCTACTACCCGAAGATCTGGTCCCTCAACTCGTTCATAACGAACCCGCACTTCATCGAGCCCGGAATGGTCCTCTCGTTCACCACCGGCAGCGGCTCGCAGGCGCCGGAGGTGAAGCTCGGGACGTTCTCCGACGACGAGCTGAACGCGGCGCCGGGGGCCATCGGGAACGACAACCCGACGGACCTCGCGAACTTCGGCGAGGACTCGGCGCCGCCGTGGATCTCCGAGAAGGGGAACCTGGAGAAGCAGGGGGTCTACTTTCAGTACGCCTCCGAGGAAACCATGGAGGACCTCACGAAGGCGAGCGAGCAGGCGCTCAACCGCGAGTACGAAAACTACGAGCCGCCGAAGACCGACTTCGACGTAGTCCTGCCGAAGAACTACGACAAGTCGGGCTTCGACAATAGCTCGAAGATCTTCTACTCGTTCAAGCAGGGCTTCTACCTCAGCACCTTCGTCACCACGAACCTGGTCCAGGACTTCGGCGCGGTCACCAACGGCCCGGACGAGAACATCTTCTTCACGACGCTCGACCACGCCTACGTCAAGTTCGACGAATCCATGAACGTGCTCCCGGGGGATAAGTTCTCGATCTACTCCTCCGGCGGGAAGGTCAGCCAGGAGAACTCGGACCGCGAGGGCTACAAGTACTCGATCGTGGGCCACATCAAGCTCCTCCGGAAGATCCAGGACAAGTGGGAGGTCGAGTTCATCGAGGTGGCAGGGACTCCCCAGCGCGGCGACCGGATCACGGCCTACACGCCGAAGATCGACCGGATCACGCGGACCTTCAACAGTCGGCTGATCGAGGCTGGGATCCTCGCGAGCTACCAGCCGCGGCAGACGGTCCTCGCCTACGGCGACGTCGTCTACCTGGACCGGGGCCGCGCCGACGGCGTCGAGATGGGGAACGTGTTCGAGATCTACGGCTTCAAGGACCGGGCCCTCGGAAAGAACATCACCGACCAGCCGACGTACAAGCTCGGGGAGGTCACCGTCATCACGCTCACGGATAACTTCGCCACCGCCCTGGTGAGCGGCTCCGTGAAGGACTTTTACGCTGGGGACATCGCGATCACGAAGACGAAGGAAGCGCACCTCCGCGAGCAGAAGGCCCGGCGGGCGCAGCAGAACGGCGACAAGGATCTCCTGGGCGGCAAGGCCCTCGAGGAGCTCGACGTGGAGCTGAACCTCGAAAACCTGAACGAAGACCTCCTGAACCAGGCCGACAAGATCCAGCTAACCGAGGACGAACTCGCCGAGCTCGAGCGCCAGGAGCGGGAGAAGTCCGTGATCAAGGATTCGGAGAAGGACCTGAAGGCGCTCGAGCGCCTTGAGAACGAGATCGAGCAGGCGGAGAAGATCCTGAACGACGCGAAGCTCGACGAGGACAAGCTCCTCGAGCAGGAGAACCTGAACGAGATCGAAGAGAAGCGCGGAAACGTCGACCAGGAGTCCCTCGACGAGATCGAGGAGAACCTCGGCAAGCGCTACGTCGACGAAGACCTGAACTCGAAGGATAACCCGTACGGTCTCACCGAGTTCGACGTCGAAGAGGTCGACGAGCTCCTGAACGTCGAGAAGAAAGACGGCGAAGCCCCGGCCGAGCAACCGGCGCAATAGGAACCGCGAGATAAACGATTCGAGGACGGGCCCCGAGCGGGGCCCGTCCTTTTTTAAACCGGGCCGGCGGCGACGGCGAAGGCCCACACCTGGCGCGCCAGCCCGGCCGGGATGCGGAGGCCGAAGACGTCGGCGCAGACGGCGGTGAACTCTTCGTGGTCCGCGAGCCGGCGTTCGAACGTCGGCCGCAGTTCCGGATCGAGGCGGACGAGCTTCGGTCCCCGGATGACCACGCTCTCCTCGTCCCCGGGACGGACGCACATGAGCTTGGAGCGGAACGGAGATCCGTGCCAGGTCGAGGTGAAGTGGTTCGCCGATTCGACGTCGATCGGGAGAACCTCCTCGGGACTGATGAGGTAGGGCCCTTCCCAGACGCCGCCGATCTTCCGCTCGAGCTGGAGCTGTCCGGCGGGGCCCGCGGTGAGGCGGAAAGAGGCGCCGCTCTGGACGAACTCCGCCCCGGCCCGGAGGATCACCGGCGCCGTGAGCCCCGGCCCTCCGAAGCCGGCGTCGACGAGCCAGTCGTCGCCGTCGACGCGGACGAAGAGGACGAGGTGCGACCGGGGTCCGGGACCCGGGCGCCGGTAGGTGACCCGGGCGAGCTTGGGCTCGACGGAAAAGCCCGTCTCCCGGAGGACGTGGGCGAGGAGGTCGTTGAGCTCGTAGCAGTAACCGCCACGGCCCTGGCCGATGATCTTTTCAACGATCGCGGGAGCGTCAACGCGCACGGGGACGCCGGCGAGGACGTCGAAGTTCTCGAACGCGATGGCGTGGCCTTGGGCCCTGACCAGGGTGTGGAGGCCCGCCGCGCTGACGGTCGGGGGGGTGGAGAGCGCCAACCGCTGGAAATAATCTTGCATAGAAACCCCCTTCATTCCGAAAGTTCCCGGAACTCGGGCAGCTTAACTCAGGTGGTTCCGGATAAGCGATGATCCTAATGGGATTTATCGGGTTTTTCGCGCCCCCGGGCCTTGCTAGACTGGGCGTAAGGGAGGTCTCCATGTTCCGAACCATCATCCTCGGCATCGCCCTTGTCCTCGGCGCCTGCGCGGCCATCGAGCGCCCGCAGCTCTCGGGGATCGAATCTCCCGGTTATCAATACGGGAAGCAGATGGACGAACGGTCCCTCAAGGCCGGCTTCATCCAGCGCTAGACCGGGAGCGCCGGGCCCCGGCGCAGGCGGTCGCTTTCGCGGCCCAGGAGCTCCTGCATGCCGTCCATGAGGTCGGCGGTCGAGACTTAGAAGTTCCGCGCCGGGCGCTTGAGCTTCAAGGCCCGAAACCGGCGCCCGGAGACGACCGAGCTCGCGCTGAAGGAGTCAGGGCCCGCCTGCGTCGGTGAGTTCTCCATCTCGAGGGTCACGGTGATCCGGTGGTCCCGCAGCGCGGAGAACTTATCGACGATCCCCGAGATCCGCGCGCGCACGAGGTCGCGAGCGAGCTCCGAGCGGGGCATGTTCTTGGAGAAGATTCTTATCATGGGGCCTCCTGCGGTTCGGGGTCTCCGTTTCATTGTAGGCGATCGGTCCGAGGATCCTCTAAGGGATAAAGGGGAAGGCTTGTTTCGGGACAGGCGAACCAGCGAAGGCCGACGGATCGCGTCCGACATCGGGGCCCTAAGTTTCATCCGCCGATCATCCGATGGGGAAGTTGGAGGAACCATCATATGAAAACCTTGCTCTTCCTCGGACTGGTGCTCATCGGTGCCGCGTGCGCGCATATTAAGAAGTCCCCGGTCGCCGCCGCCGACCGGAAGCCCCAGAGCGTCTTCGAATTCGTCGAGGAGATCCCGGCCCTGAACGAGAGCGTCCGCGCGCCCGAGACGTTCAACGCGCGGACCTGCGTGCCCTTCATCGGCGCGTACAAGGATATCGTTTACGACAAACCCTCCGACCACTACTTTCCGAAGACGGAGGGGGAGAAACGGTACTTACTTTCGAAGGCCGAGGACACCCTCCGGGGCCTCTTCAAGCTCCGGTTGGGCCTCCGGGACTTCGTCCGCGCGAACGCCGGGGAGCTCTCGGCCGAGTGTCTCGGCGCGGTCCGCGGCGCGATCCGCTACGCGCGCTTCGCCGAGGACTCGCTCGCCGAGTGGCTCTTCGCCAACGCCCCGGAAGCCAGGCCCGTTCCCGAGGAGAACTTCGGCGGGGGCCCGCTGCACACGCTGTTAAATCCGAAGTTCGACAAGATCGACTTCCGGCCCGGGGACGTCCTCCTGGTCCGGGGGCAGAGCTTCGTGAGCGCCATGATCGCGCGGATCGGCGACGACGACGCGCAGTTCTCGCACATGGCCATCGTGGGCCAGGACGAGGCC
>JBILTI010000214.1:0-4487 GCA_044371595.1 Bacteriovoracaceae bacterium | reverse complement strand
TAGCGGAAACTGAGCGACGCCGATCGAGAGCGAGAGCCGGTACTTGGTGTCGGCGTTCAGGACGTTGAACTCCGTCGCCTTCACGGCCTCGGAGATCCGGAGCGCGATCTTCTTCGACTCCTCGACGGACGACCGCGGGAGGAGGACGATGAACTCGTCGCCGCCGTAGCGGTAAACGAGGTCCGAGGAACGGAGCTGCCCCTTGAGGATCGTTGCCATGTCAATCAGGAGCTGGGAACCGACGACGTGGCCGTACTGGTCGTTGACGTTCTTGAAGTAGTCGATGTCGACGAAGAGGAGCGTGAACCCGGACTGGTCGTGGACGTAGCGGCCCGTGTAGAGCTCGAGGTCCTCGATGAGCTTCCGCTGGTTGAAGAGGCCAGTCACCTCGTCGGTCAGCGACAGGAGCCGCATCTGCTCCCGGCGCTTCGACTCGATCAGGATCGTGAGCGTCGTCCGGAGAATGTCCGCGAGGTAGCTCGAGAGGACGTCCTTGATCGGGTAGTCGGAGACGTTCCGGGCGACGAGGTAGCAGAGCTTCCCGTCGCCGCGCTTGATAAGGAAATAGAAGCGGTCGCCGAAGAAGCGCAGGCCGAAGATGAGGCCCGTGTCGTCGGCGAGGAAGCGCCGGATGCGCTTGAGCTGGTGCTCCGAGAGCCGGAGCCGATGGCCCAGCGATGCGAGCGTGCGCCCGCTCTCCCGGAACGTGATCTCCTTCTCGAGGTCGAAGAACTTCAGAAGGTACTGGTTCAGGGCCCACCCCACGTCCCCGAGGGAACCGAAGCTCTCGGGCCGGGAGAAGAGGTGCAGCACGGCCCGCTCTGGGCTCCACTCGGTGCTCTGGATCGCGCCGTGGATCTTCAGACGGTAGATCACCGTCCGGATCTCGCCGGGGTCGAGCGGGAGCGTCAGGAAGTCGAAGAGGCCCGCGCGGAAGGCGCCGACGATGCCCTGGTGCTCGGAGCGCGGCGAGAGCAGCGTGATCCCGGCGCCGGGGACGAGCTGGTGGATCTTGCGGATGTCGTCGATCGTCTTCTGGCTCTGGCGGTTGGAGTAGAAGAAGACGGCCTGGGCGGTCTTCTTGTTGAAGGCGTCGATGTCCGAGATGTCCTGGAGGAAGCTGATCCGGTACTTGAGCCGGTTTTCGCGCAACGACTTCTTGATCGCCTCGATGGAGAACGAGTCGAGGCCGATGGCGAGGATTTCGAGGACGTCGGAGAGCTTCTGCATCACATGTCTATGTTTTTCTTAAGCGCGTTCAGCGCGCCGGTTCGGTCGGTTTCATCCTCGAGCACGGTGATCGCGGACCGGAGGGTCTTGATCGCCTTCTCGAGCTTATCCTCTAGCTCGTAGCGGGACTCCACGGAGCGCTTCTCCTGCTGGGAGATGGACTCCATGTCGAACTCCATCGAATCGATCTTTCGCTTGAGCTCGAGGATCTTCAGGTCCCGGTTCCGGATCTGCGTCTCCGCGTCCGCCTTCAGAAGTTCGAGCTTCTGCTCGAGCTCGCGCTCCCGGAGCTGGACCTTCTTTACATCGATTTTATTCTTTTGCGCGGCTTTATCAAGCTCCGCTAGCAGTACCCGGTTGCGCTCCTCGAGGATGAGTCGCTTTTCTTCGTAGAGTTTAAGTCTGTCTTTCAGGTCGCCGATCTCCTCGTTCAGCTTCTTCCTGATGATCGTCAGCTCGATCTTCCTCTCGTCGAGCTCGGCCCGGAGCGTGAGCGCCTGCCGCTTCTCGAGGACCTTCTCCTCCTCGAACTTAGCGATCTTCGCCAGGAGTTCGTCCCGGTCGGTCCGGAGGTTCGAGATCGTCGCCTGGAGGCGCTCCATTTCTCCCGAGTAGGCGCCGGAGATCTCCCGCAGGTCCTCGCCAAGGTTCCGGTCCCGGGCGTCGCGCGGCTCCGCATCTTTTTTCTTCTTCCGGGGCTCCTTCGCCGAGGGCACCGGATCCTCCGCAGGGACCTCGGCGTCGAAGCTGAGGCCCTCGAGGTCGAGGTCCGGGGAGACGAGCGGCTCGTCGAGGCCCGCGTCGAGCTCCTCCCGGGGGGCCGCGAGGTTCACCTGGGAGGCGTCGAGGTCCATGATGGCGTCGATCTCCTCGAGCTTCTTCCGGGCGTCTTCGGAGAGGTCCTCGCCGAAGCTGAGGCCCCCGAGGGTGAGGTCGGCCATCGGCGGTTCGTCGCCGCCGCCGAGGTCGAGGGACTCGTCGCCTCCGCCGAGGTCGAGCGCCTCATCGCCGCCGCCGAGGTCGAGCGCCTCATCGCCGGCGACGAGGTCGAGCGACTCGTCGCCGCCGCCGAGGTCGAGCGACTCATCGCCGCCGACGAGGTCGAGCGACTCCTCGTCACCGCCGAGGTCGAGCGCCTCGGCCTTCCCGCCGACGTTAAACGCCCCCATGGTAAGCGCGTCCGGTGACCCGTCGGAGGACTCCTCCGGGGCCGCCGCTTCCGAGAACGACTTCACCACGGTCCGCTCGTCGGGATCCGCCTCGTCAGCCGCGGCTAGTTCGGCGTCGCCGTCGAGGGACAGGTCGCCGAACTGCTCGTAGGGAGCGGGCCCCGCGTCGAAGCCCTCATCGAGCTCGCCGATGTCGAGTTCGGCCCCGCCCACGGCGAGGTCCATCCCCTCATCGAGCGGCGGCGCCTCGGGCGGCGGGGCATCGTCGAGGGCGAGGCCGATGTCGAGCTCCCCCTCGAGGGCGAGTTCCCCCGGCTCGGGGATGGCGGGCGTCTGGGCGGCTTTCGTCGACATCGTCTCTTCCTTGATCACACTCCTGAACACCTCATCGATCTCGCCACTGACCGCATTCTCTTTCATGCCGTCGAGGGGTGAGGTGCCCGTCTGGTTAGTCTTCATTCTTCTTCCGGTTGTTGCGTTCCTTCGTCTTTTCGTTAAATTCATGAAATGAATGAGGAAAAAAATAACGGTTGCCGGCTTTGATCGGGTGAGATCGCGGGCATCTGACCGATATCTTTATTGATTCCCTTAAGACGTCGTAATACAATCGTGACATCTCAGGGAGGATTTTTGAAAACGCTTAAGTTTATCTGCTGGCTACTTCTGACCGTTTCCGTCGGTTTCGTCTCCGCCCAGGAGAACTTCCTCCCTTCGAACATCCTGATGATGGATCAGAAATTTTCCCACCACGTGATCCTGGTCGAGAAGGCCACTCACAAGCTCCACCTCTACGAGAACAACGGCTCGGTTCCGCGGCTGGTGAAGACCTTCAACACCGCGACCGGGAAGCTCAAGGGCGACAAGGCCTCGAGCGGGGACCACAAGACCCCGGAGGGGATCTACACGATCTACGAATTTCTCTCGAAGCAGGAGCTCCTCCGGCGCCACGGGAAGTACGCGGAGATCTACGGCTCCGGCGCCTTTCCCATGGACTACCCGAACTTCATCGACCAGCGCGAAGGCAAGGGCGGGGGCGGGATCTGGCTCCACTCGACGGACGACGATAACCGGATCTCGAAGGGCCTCGACTCGCGCGGCTGCGTCGTCGTGCAGAACCAGGACCTGAAGGACATCGCCGATTACATCGAGCTGAACCACACCCCGATCATCGTCGTCCAGGACATCTTCTACCTCTCGAAGTCGACCTGGGAGCGCAACCGGAAGGACATCAACGACGCCGTCCAGGGCTGGGCGAAGGCCTGGCAGACGAAGAACTTCGACGCCTACATCTCGAGCTACGATCAGGAGAAGTTCCGCGACAAGAAGCACGGAACCTACGCCGGCTACAAGGCCTACAAGAAGGCCGTCTTCTCGCGCCCCGATAGCCCGCAGATCCGGCTCGACTTCATCTCGATCTTCGCCACCGACGATTACGCCGTCGTCCACCTTCAGCAGGACTACCGGTCGGCCGTGATCAACGACATCGGCAAAAAGACCCTCTACCTCGAGAAGGATCGCAACTACGACTGGAAGATCGTCGGCGAGGTCTGGTCGCAGGTCGACGACAACAAGGTCGCCTTCACTCCCTCGAAGCGCTTCTTCAAAGAATAGCGATGAAGGAATTTATCCAGAAAAACGGTGAAGAGGTCGCGATCGTCATCTACGACGCCCCCCTGCCGCCGAAGTACTTCCGGCTGACGAAGCGGTTCCTGCGGACGCTCTTCGTCACGGTTCCCCTCCTCCTGGTCGCCGCGGGCCTCGTGTTCTTCTCCTGGGGCCTCGGCACCCGCCTCCGCGACGCCCCCTCCCCCTCGCTCCCGAACGTCATCGTCGACTCCGATAGCCGGGTGAACTCGCTCGAGACGGAGATCGAGTCGCTCAAGGCCAGCAACCAGGCCCTGGCCGAGCGCCTCTCCGCCGCCCCGGCGCCGATCGGCGCCGAAGATCCGTACCTCCTCCTGATTAAAAAGCCCTACGGGATGCAGAACCTCCTGGCGCAGAACAAGGTGACCCTGGATCAGTTCGAGTTCGTCCCCGAGGCGACCAAGACGAGCTTTAGGTTCCAGATTATCAGCACCTCCCCGGAGA
>JBILTI010000069.1:0-7375 GCA_044371595.1 Bacteriovoracaceae bacterium | reverse complement strand
TCACGGGCCACGTGCTCGTGTTCATGATCTCCGACGCCGGCGTCGTCGCCTACCCGCCGGAGGGGAACGCCGCGGCCGCCGAGGGCCTGAAGTTTTCCCTCGGCGAACCCTTCGCTGTCTCCCGGCTGCGCCCGACGAACGCGCTGTTTTCGGCGACGCCGGCCGGGGAGGCCGTCCGCTTCCTGATCTACATCTTCAGCCGCGAGGGTGACCTCCTCCTCATCAAAGAGTCGGAGACCTACAAGCTCGGAGCGAAATCATGATCGACGACTGCGACTTCAAGGACTTCAACTACAACGTCCTCGGGGCGAATTCGCGCATCGTCGGCGAGCTCTTCCTCGCCGGCGACAGCATCGTCAACGCAACCGTCGAAGGCAGCATCGAGGTCCAGGGTCCGGGGAAGCTCGTGCTCGAACGAGGTAGCGTCGTCCACGGAAAGATCCGGGCCGTGGACCTCGAGATCTTCGGCACCGTCGTCGGCGAGATCGACTGCACGGGCCTCGTGGCCATCCGCTCGAGCGCGCACGTCGAAGGCGCCATCCGCTCCGGCCGCCTTGTCATCTACCCGGGGGCCGTGGTCGAGATGCAGGCGAGCTCGCAGCAGCCGACCTAGACCACGGGCCGCGCTGGTCGCCCTAGAGGAAGTCCGCGTACCGGACGATCCGTACGGGACGGATCCGCGAGAGGCCCTTCGCCAGCTCCCGGTCGCCGACGACGACGATCGTCTGCCGCTCCCAGGGGAAAGTCTCCAGCGCCGCGCGGGCGAGCTCCGGCATCGTCAGGCGTCCGATCGTCTCCGGGAACCGGACGAGCTCGGCGAGGTCCCGGCCCTGGTGGTCGTAGAGCATGAGCTGGCCCAGGAAGGCGCCGGTCTCCTCGAAGCCGAAGGCGTAGGCACCAATCTGGTGGTTCTTCTGGTGGACAAACTCCTTCTCGAGGAACTTCCCCGCGGCCACGTCAGCGAAGACGTCCCGGATGATCGCGAGGGCGTCGGCCGCGGTTTCGTTCTTCGAGAACGTGAGGATCCCCGATCGGCCGTAGTCCCGCTGCATAGAGACGTAGGCGCCGGCCGAGTACGTGAGACCCCGCTTCACCCGCAGCTCCTGAACCAGCTTCGACGTGAAGCCGCCGCCGAGGAACGTCGACATGAACTGGTACTGGTCGTACTTGCCGGAGAACTCGTCCTTGATCAGGTAGCGGCCGATCCGGATCTGCGCCTGGTTCGCCCCTGGGACCTCGACGAGGTAGATCGCCGACTGCGGCTCCGGCTTCCGGAGCCGCTTCGTCGTCATCTTCGTCTCGTTGCTCCAGGGGCACTCGGCGGCGAGGACCTTCCGCAGGTTCTTCACGTCGCGGGGGCCTGCGAGGTAGAGCACCTTCTTCGTCCGGTTGAGGGCGGCGAGGCGCTCCGCGAGGAGCTTCCGCGTGATCTGATCGTAGCTCGCGAGGCTCCCCTCAACCGGCTCGGCGTAGGGGGTCCCGCTCAGGGAGACCTTCCGGAAAACGCGGTCGGCGAGGGCCGAGTGAGAGGTCACGAGGTTCCTCAGGTGGCCCTTCGCCCGGCTCACGTAGGAATCGAGCTCGTTCTGCGGGTACTGCGCGTCCTTGAAGAGCTGGCAGACCTTACCGAAAACGGGAGCGATGTCCTTCGTGAGCGCCTGCACGGTGAACACCGAGTACTCGTGGGTCACCGAGTGGCGGAGGTTCGCGCCGTAGAAGTCGAAGAACTCGGCGATCTGCCGCTGGCCCTCAGTCTTCGTCCCGGCCGTCAGCTGGTCGAAGGTGAACTGCGTGAGGCCCGGTACCGCGTCGTTCAGCGCCCCGTCCTGGAAGTAGATCGAAGCCGTGAACTTCGGAAACTTGTCGTCCTCGACCCAGACGACGTCGAGCGATTCCTTGCCCAGGTCCCAGCGCTCCCGCTCGACCGAATCCAGGAAGCTCCCGGCGGCGAAGGCCGGGGCGAGGACGAAGAGGCCTACAAAAAGGAGGTGCATCATGGTTACTCTCACTTGTGTTGGTTCCAGACGGAGACGAAGGTCGGGTTCTTGGCGAAGGTCTCCTGGCAGAGCACCTTCACGTCGTTCACGGTGACCTTCTCGTAGAGCTCGAGTTCATTCTTGTAGTGCCGCCAGTCGCCGAAGAGCATCTGCCGGTCGCCGAGGAACTGGGCGAGGCCCGCGTTGGTGTCGAGGCCTCCGTAGAGGTCGACGAGGTAGTTGTTCTTGATCTTCTGGATGTTCCGCGGCGTGACCTCGGAGTCGCACCAGGCGCGGAGCTTCTTCGACACGTCGGCGCGGAAGCCCTCGATGTCGATCCCGCGGACGAGCTCGCCGCCGATGAAGAAGAAGCCGGCCTTCTCGAGCTGCTGGTGGGCCGCGTACATAGACGTCGCAACGGGCCTCGGGATCAGGATGTACTCGTTTAGGAGCGTCGAACTCTTCCCGGCCCCGAGGATCGAGGAGAGGATGTCGAGGGCGTAGCCCTTCGGGTGGCCCGCCTTGTAGGTGGGATAGGCCAGCATGAAGAGGGGGCTCGGCGACTCGCCCTTCTGCGCTACGACCTTCGGCGCCGGCGCCGCGACGGCGAACGCGGAATCGGCCAGGGACGCGTGGGCCTCGGTGACCGATGGCGAGGCCGGGATCCGGCCGAACTTCTCTTCGATCATCTTCCGCGCCCCCGCGGCGTCGACGTCGCCGACGAGCACGAGGGTGACGTTGTTCGGGGCGTAGAAGCGCTTGAAGTAGGCGTGGATCTGCTCGCGGGTCACGGCCTTGAGGTCCGGGACCTCGCCGATCACAGGCCGGCCGTAGGGGGTGCCGGCGAAGAGCGTCTGCATCAGCAGCTGGTAGAGCTGGCCCCGGGGCGAGTTCTCGTAGCGCATCTTCCGCTCCTCGAGGACCACCGCCCGCTCCTTGTTGAAGTCGTCGGCGTCGAGGGTCAGGTTCTCCATCCGGTCGGCCTCGATGTCGAGGATCATGCCGAGCTCCTTCGCCGGAAGATTCTCGTAGTAGACGGTAGAATCGTTCGTCGTGTAGGCGTTGGTGGAGCCGCCGGAGCCCTCGATGATGAAGTCGATGCTGTTCTTTCCGAACTTCTTCGCCCCCTTGAACATCATATGCTCGAGGAAGTGCGACGCGCCGGTGATCCCCGGCGTCTCGTTCTTCCCTCCTACTTTGTAGAAAAAGTAGAGCGAGAAGATGGGGAGCTTCGGGTTGTTGACGATCAGTGCGGTCATCCCGTTTGCGAGCTTCAGCTCCTCGACCTCGAGGTTGATGCTGTCGGCGAGCGTCGGTTCCTTTTTGACCGCGGCGCAGCCGTTAAACAGCAGGGGAAGCAGGAGTAGCGGAAGGAAAAACTTCATTGTAGCATCCTCGGAATGAACAGAGTCACGATTTTAGGTTCGGGAACCAGCACGGGAGTTCCTATTTTAGGTTGTAACTGTCGGGTTTGCCAATCGACCGACGGAAGAAATCGACGCTTGCGGACTTCCGCCGTCATCGAGGCCGCCGACGGAAAGCGCATCCTCATCGACGCGACCCCCGACCTCCGCGCTCAGCTACTGCGGAACCGGATCGCGGCCCTCGACGGCGTGGTCATCACGCACGACCACGCCGACCACACGCACGGCGTGGACGACCTCCGGCCCTTCGGGTTCGGGTCCGGCGGACCACTGCCGGTGTTCGCGACCGCGGACACGGCGCGGGGCCTCGCCTTGCGGTTCCCCTACATCTTCGACCGGGACCGGCACTTCGCGGGCCGCGCAGTGCTGGGGGGCGGGATCCCCCTCCTCCACACGGTGGCCGTCGGTCCCGGGCCCGCGACGATCGCCGGGAACGACGTCGAACTCTTCCTCCTCCCCCACGGCCACACCGAAACGCTGGGGCTGCGCCACCGGCGGATGGCCTACCTGACGGACTGCCGGGAGGTTCCCGACGCCGCTGTCGCTCGGCTCCGTGACGCCCGGCTCGAACTCTTGATTATCGACTGCTTAAGGCCCCAGCCGCATCAAACCCACCTCCACCTCGACCTAACACTGGAGTACGTTTCCCGGATCGGGCCGCGGCTCGCGGTCCTCACCCACATGGGCCACGAATGGGACTTTCTGGAGCTCACGGCAGAGCTTTTGAGGCGCGGTGTAAAAAACACCTTGCCCGCCCGGGACGGCCAGCAGTTCCTCTATTCTTGAGAGTAAAAACCGTGTAAGATAGGTCAAATTTTTCAATCCGCGCTAGCACTACTTAAAGGGAGTTCCTGATGAAAGTTGCAGTTCCTAAGGAAATTAAAAACAACGAAAACCGCGTCGGCCTTACGCCGAGCGGGGCCCGCCAGCTGGTGCAGGACGGCCACGAAGTTTTCGTCCAGCATAACGCCGGCATGGGCATCGGGATCTCCGATGACGAATACGTGAAGGCCGGGGCCAAGATCGTCCCGACGCTCGAAGACGCCTACGGCATCGGCGAAATGATCATCAAGGTGAAGGAGCCGCAGCCGAACGAGATCGCGCTCCTGAAGCCGCACCACATCCTCTACACCTACCTCCACCTCGCCGCCGACAAGCCGCAGACCGAGGGCCTCATGAAGTCCGGCGCCACGTGCATCGCCTACGAGACGATCCAGCTCGAAGACGGCTCGCTCCCGCTCCTCGTTCCGATGTCTGAGGTCGCGGGCAGGATGTCCGTCCAGGTCGGCGCCTCGTACCTCCAGCTCGACAAGGGCGGTAAGGGGATCCTCCTCGGCGGCGTTCCCGGCGTCCGCCGGGCCCGGGTGACCATCATCGGCTGCGGCATCGCCGGAACCAACGCGGCCCAGATGGCCGTCGGCATGGGCGCGGACGTGACCCTCATCGACCTCTCGACAAAGCGCCTCGCGGAGCTCGACCAGCTCTTCGAGAACAAGGTCCACACGATCTTCTCGAACTCGCAGAACATCGAGGACGCGGTCCTCACCTCCGACCTCGTGATCGGCGCCGTCCTCGTTCCGGGTGCCAAGGCGCCGAAGCTCGTCACTCGGGAAATGATCTCGAAGATGCAGAAGGGCTCGGTCGTCGTCGACATCGCCGTCGACCAGGGCGGCTGCATCGAGACCTGCAAGCCGACGACCCACGAGAATCCGACCTTCGTCGTCGACGGCGTCGTCCACTACTGCGTGGCGAATATGCCCGGCGCCGTGGCCCGGACGTCGACGTTCGCCCTCACCAACGTCACGCTGAAGTACGCCCGGATGCTCGCCCGCGACGGCGTCGACCGCGCGATCATGAAGGACAAGCCGCTCCGGCTCGGCGTGAACATCTACAAAGGGAAGCTCGTCTACGAGCAGGTCGCCCGCGACCTCGACCTCCCGTTCACTCCGCTCCAGCTCGACAAATATCTTTAAGCTTTTGGGGGCCACCGGGCCCCCGTTCTTTTCCCGCCCCGCCCTTGCGCATTGTCCAGACCATGTTATCCTAGGGACATGCAGAAGATCCTGATCATCGTTAACTTGGTGGTGGTCCTGGCCGCCGCCGGGGTCGTCTTCTATGCGCACAACGTGATCAAGCCGCCGCCGACCGACCAGGCCGCGGAGTTCGAAAACCTCAAGACCGAGGCCCTCAAGCAGACGCAGGTTCAACCGGTACCGATCAAGAAGTTCGTCGTGAACCTCCACTCCCGGAGCTCGCGGCTCCGCTACCTGGATCTCGAGCTGAACGTGCTGACGTTTACGGAAGAGCAGAAGGCGCTGATCAAGGCGAGCGAACACATCTTCAAAGACACTGTCATCGAAGTGGCCTCGCACAAGGCCCCGGAGGACCTGGATTCGTTGACGGGAAAGCTCTTGCTGGAGAATGAAATTAAAAAAAGGGTGAACGCCAAGTTCGGCGATCCACCCGTCGTAAAACAGATCTATTTTTCAGGATTTGTGGTCCAGTGACCTTACTGGAGCTTCGCTTCCTCGTGATCGAGGGGAACGGCGTTCTTGCCTTCGTCGGCCAGTGAGTCGAGATACTTCTTCACTTCTTCTTTCGTGATCTTACCTTCGGCAAGGAGACGGTCACGAACTCTAACGTCCAACAGTTTTTCTTCAAGGGCCAGTCTTAGTTTCATAAGTCCTCACTTTCATTCGAGAAGCTTTTGTACCACTCCACTTAGACTTGCGCAAGGAGTAACGCGGCCAGCCAGAATTATTGCCAGTACTTCGGCGGCTTCTGGTCTTCGTCCTTTACCACGTAAAGGTGCTTCTTTCCCGAGGACTTGCCCCCGCCCCCGCGCGGCTTCCAGCTGGTGTGCAGGGCCTTCCGGATCAGCGGGTTCGTCTGAAAGTGAATGATCAGATAGCTGAGCCCCATCGCCAGAAGATGGGCCCAGGAGGTCCGGATGTTCGAAAAGATCGCGAGATAGGCCTCGATTCCGGCGAGGATCCAGCAGAACGTGCGGGCCCGAATCGGAAAGACCATCATGAACGCCATCTGCCGGTCGGGAAAAAGGAGCGAATACGCGATCAGGAGGGCGAAGTTGATCCCCGAGAGCCCGTAGAGCGACGCCGAGTAGACCGACGTCCCGAAGAAGAAGGCGAGGTTAACAAGCGAGAAGACGAGTCCGACCCCGACGACGACGAGGATCAAGAAGCGCAGGTAGATCTTCGTCCCCCACTGCGCCTCGAGCTCGGACCCGATGAACCAGACGACGAGGGCGTTGAACAGGAAACTCATGAGCTGGACCTCCACGAAGGGATAGGTCACGAGCTGATAGACGAGGCCGTGGAAGAGGCCGTTTGCGGAGAGGCCCAGGACGCCGACGAGCGGGAAGGCGCCGATCGCCTTCAGGATCGAGGCAACGAGGAAGCACCCGCCGGCGGCGATGAGGATTCCCTTGTTGAGCTTCGTGAGCGGCGGTGCGTAGAACTGGTTCATGGGGCGGTCTCCGGTTCCGGCCGCTGGGAGAGCTCGATCAGAACCCCCCCGGTGGACTTAGGGTGCATAAAGTTTACGAGGCAACCGCCCGCCCCGAGGCGCGGCTCGGGGTAGATGAACCGGTAGCCGCGGCGGACGAGCTCATCGGTCTTGGCCCGGACGTCGGGGACCTTGAAGCACAGGTGGTGGATGCCCTCGCCCTTCGCTTCGATGAACTTGTGGATCGTACTCTCCGGCGACGTCGGCTCGAGGAGCTCGATGTGCGCGTTCCGGTCGACATGCGCGAAGGCCGTCAGGACCTTCTGCTCGACGACCTCTTCGATCTCCGGCGCGAACGTCAGCCCCAGGTCTTCGTAGATCTTCCGAGCGGCCGAGATGCTCCGGACGGCGATGGCGATGTGGTCGAGGACGCAATCCTTGAGCTCTGGTAGGGACATGACGGGGCTCCTTTCGGTAGACCTATTATGCCTCGAAGGAGGACCCGGATCA
>JBILTI010000311.1:0-3544 GCA_044371595.1 Bacteriovoracaceae bacterium | reverse complement strand
AGTTCGGCGCGGGCACGGCGTTATCGCAGGCGTTCGGATCGCTCGGGTCGAACGTCGGGATATTCGCCTGCGGCGGCGGAACGCAGACGCCATTTTTGCAGTCGCCGAACTCCTGGACGTTGTAGCACTGCTGCCGGCACGTCGTATTCCCCTGGGTATCGGTTCCCGTGCGGATGACGTAGCACTTCACCACGGTCGTCTTCTGGCACCACTCCTTGGCGATGCAGAAGTCGCCGATCGGCTTGCTGCAGAGGACGGCCGGCGAGAGGATCGTGTTGTGGGGCGCGCACTGGCCGCTCGTCCGGTTACAGCACAGGCTCGAGCACTCGAGGTCGGTGGTGCAGCTCTCGCCGATGCCCCGGTTCCCATGCATGCTCGAGGAATCGAAGCACTGGGAGACGAGGGTCTGGTCCCAGCAGCGGTTGTTGAAGCAACACTCGGAGCCTCCGCAGCCGGTACCCGTGGTGCAGGTCTTGAAGTTACTGTAGAGGACCTCGTTTCCGGCGTCGGTGCGGTACTGGGTCGGCCGGACGAGCTGGAGCTTCACGTCCTTCGACGTCGCGATGACGTAGTCGACGTTGTTGTCGTCCTTCGCGATCACCTCGATAGTGGCCGAGATGTTGCAGGAACCGACGTGCTCGAAGTCGGCGTTCCGGCTCTGGGCGCGGGCGTTCGCGCCGTCCATCCACTGCGACTTCCCCGCGACCGAGAGGTTCTGCTCGGAGCGGAGACCATCGGCGTCCGACGAGGCCAGGTGGGTGACGTTGGCCGTGAGGTCGAGCTTCGTCGCGAGCGGGAAGAGGTAGGAGTTGTAGTAGAGCCGGTTCTGCGCCGGGGCCGTCGTCGAATCGTCGGGGAGCGGATCCGTGAGGTAGTTCGGGTACGAGACCCAGGACTTGTCGCGGAAGAGGCGGTTCTTCCCGTGGAGCTCCTCGTACGGGAACTTGAACTCCCAGTTCGGGAGGTTCACGAGGCGGTACGGGCCCCGGTAGACGTAGTTGCTCCCGAGTATGGTGAAAGCGCCCCAGACGCTCTGCGATCCGACCGTCTGGAACGTGACGGGGATCGAATCGGAGGTGCTTCCGGTCGCCTTCGCGTCGCTGAAGCGGACGCTCGAGATGGCGTTCGCGGCCCCGGGGATCGTGTCCGCGAGGGGCTTTCGGAGCTTCTCCGCCATCGTGTCCTGGAAGTAGAAGTTTCCGGTGGTGCTCTTGATCTGCGGGAACGACGGCGTGAGCGGGACCTTCGCGGTCGCCGCCAGCTGGACGAGGCCCTGGTCGAGGACCTTGGCGTAGGCGTAGAGGCACTCCTCGGCGGGGCCCGTGGTCTGCGCGCCGTCGCAGGCGCCGACGCCGTCGAACGTCGGATCGTCCTCCACGCGCAGGCCCCGGCAGTAGAGGCCCGTGTTCCGGTTGTCCTGGGTCGGCTCGACGCCGACCGCGAACGTGCCGTCGCCGTCTAGGGCGTAGTCGTTGTAGTCGAAGAGGTCGTAGAAGAGCCGGATGTTCCGGAACGGCTCAGACCGGAGGTCCATCACGAGGACGCTAATCTCCGTCTGCGGCGTGATCCCCGGCGCCTGGGCGACCGTCGCGGGGATCGTCACGACCTCGCGGCCCACGCCGAACCTAAACCGCACCCGGACGTGGCGCGAGGAGAGCGAGCCGATGTTGATCCCCGCGAGGTACAGACGGCCCGCGAAGTTCTTCGGGATCGTGAGCTTTCGGACGTAGCTTCCGCCGTTGAACGCGGCCTGGCCGGTCCCCGTCGAGTAGCTCGTGTCCGTCGAGAGGTTTGGTTCAATGAGGTGCCGGAGCTCGACCTTCGGCGGAAGCGTGGTGCCGCCCCCGATCGTCGGCGTCTCTTCGCCGCCGGCGCAGGTCTGGCCAATCGGGCAGGCGACGTTTCCGGTCTCGCTGAGGTTGGTCCGCGAGGGCATGTCCGACGGCATGCAGCTCGTGAGGATGAACACCGTCACCAGCAGCTCGCATACTAGTCTCTTCCCGAAGTTAAACTTATCCATGGTCCTAGACCTCGAGGAACCTATCGGTCCGTTTCTTTCAAATTCTTAAAATTATTATCCGCGAGAACGGCTTCCCGGTCACCCGGGGATAAATAACTCCTCGGGATCCGGGGGGTTGGAGGGAATCGGAACTAATAGCGGACCGATCGGATCGGCTAAAGCACGAGGCTACTTCACCGTCTCGTTCAGGATCACCGCCAGCCGGAGGCCCGCCTGGTAGAGCCGGCGCTCGAGGACCGGAGCGAACTTATAGCTGTATTCGTAGGCAAGCTTTGGCACGTCGTCGGCCGCCACGGTGCCGGAGGCCGGGCAGTACTTGCGCTCCCCGGGGGTCTTCGCCGGGGTTACGTCGGGCGGATAGATCTCGGCGCGGAGCTCCTTCGACTCCCGGGCCCAGGCGACGAGGTCGCCCTTCTTCCAGGCGGCCACCTCTTCCTTCGCGCGGCCCTTCGAGACATAATCGGCGAGCTCGGTGAAGCTCAGCTTCGTGAAGTCGATGAGGCCTTCGTCCCAGAGCGCGTGGAGGTTCGTCGGCTGGCCGTGGAACTGGACCTTGCAGTTGTTTCCGCCCCGGTCGAGGCCGTTTCCGACGTGGAGCGGCTGGTGGAGGTCGCCGACCAGGTGAACGAGGAACTTCAGGGCGAAGGCCTTCTTCTCGGTCGTCGCCTTCGCGTCCTTGAGCACCGCCAGCTGTTCCTTGATGGCGCTGAGGAGGCGGCCCGAGGAGTTCGTCTCGTCGTGGTTCGGGTCCTGGTCCTTCCAGTCCGTGTAGTGCCAGTTGAAGGTGTGGCCATATGTCGCCGGCTCGGACTTGATCTCGTCAGACCAGTTCGAGGCCCGGGAAAGGGAATGTCCCCCGAGGATCCGGGAAACCTTCTGGAGCACGCCGGGCCTCAGGTTCTTCTCGGCGACGAGGCCCACCACGCGGTGACCGGTCGGGCCCCAGGCGAAGGCGTCAGCGGCGACCAGGAGCGAGAGGACGGCAAGGACTTTCATGGTTCGATCTCCTCGAAGGTTCCGCGCTGCTTGTTCTTTCGAAAGTTCGGAACCGTAAATAGTTTCCCGTGGAAGGTGACGTAATAACCGGGCGGCATGATCCGGGCGGCGAAGATCGCCTCGATGACGTTCTGGGCCGCGTCCGAGTCGTCGAAACCCAGGGGCTTCATGGCGCCGGTGAAGACCACCGGAACCGAAACCTCCGGATGGTTGTCGAAGCAGTACCGGGATGTGAGGTCCATGGTGTCCGTGCCGTGGAGCACGACGATCGGATTCCGCCCCCGCTCGTGGGCCCGGATGGCGCCGAGGATGAATGCGCGGTCCGCGTCGTCCATGTAGAGCGAATCCTTAGACATGATCTGCTTAACGGTGATGTCCGTGTACGGCAGCCGGAGCTTCTGGAGGATCTTGTTCTTGACGATCGTGTCCCGGTTCTGGAGGGAGCCCTCGAACTCGTCGTAGATCTTCTCGATCGTCCCCCCGGTGGCAAGGACGTAAAGAGGGATGATTTCGTTCGCCATGTGCCGG
>JBILTI010000211.1:0-4543 GCA_044371595.1 Bacteriovoracaceae bacterium | reverse complement strand
GGATCCGCGGCACATGGGGCACGAAGCGGGGCGAGCACTACGGCAAGGGGCCCCGGAACTGGCGACGCTCCGACGAGCAGCTGCGCGAGGAGGTGTGCAAGGTTCTTACCCAAGACCCCCACGTCGACGCGACGGATATCGACGTCACCGTCGAAGACGGTCTGGTGCTCCTCGCGGGATGGGTCGATTCCCGTCAAGAGAAGCGCGAAGCGGAGGACTGCCTCGAGCACGTCCTGGGGATCCGCGACGTCCGGAACGAACTGCACCTGCGGAACCGGAAGGCACCGCCCTTGCAGCCGCAATCGTAGAGCAAAAAAAGGAGTTTTTATGAAAAACATCAGTGAGATCATGTCATCGGACGTCGCCTGGGCCACTCCGGACACGTCGCTCGTCGACATCGCGAAGAAGATGGTTTCCGCGGACTGCGGCGAGATCCCCGTGGTCCAGGGAAGTGACCAGCGGCGCATCCTCGGAGTCATAACGGACCGGGACATCGTCTGCCGCACGATCGGGATGGGGAAGAACCCGATGGACTGCTACGCCCGGGACATCATGACTCAGCGGGTGATCACCGGAACCGTCGACATGTCGATTCAGGACGCGATGGATCTCATGACGAAGAACCAGGTCCGGCGACTGCCGATCGTCGATAAGAATCAGTTCCTCTGCGGCATGATCTCAC
Organism: Bacteriovoracaceae bacterium; assembly: GCA_044371595.1. GTDB lineage: Bacteria > Bdellovibrionota > Bacteriovoracia > Bacteriovoracales > Bacteriovoracaceae > Peredibacter. The sequence goes on along the minus strand of JBILTI010000211.1, from coordinate 3,861 downwards.
AGGCCGACCTCGTCGGCTTCCTCAACGAAGACGCCGCCACGAACCTCGTTCAGAACGTCTCCCGTCCCTCCGACTCCCCCTCCGCCGTCCAATAAATAACGCTTCCAACACACTTCTACGTAAGCGCCGTTTCCGTAGAAGTGTGTGTTAGAACCCTAAAAGATAATTGTTGTACCGAGGAGTTGGTTGTAGACGATGCCATCGGGGGTCCGGGTAGCGCCGGTGCTGAGGTTGATCTTCGTGTCGCGGGAAAGCTGGTACTGGAGGGCGCCGTTCGCAGTCTCCGTCCTAAGCCCCAGCTCCCGCACCTGCTCGGTGTAGAACCCGAGGTTCCCCGTGAGGTTCGATAAGAGGTGCCGCTGGAAGTAGAGGTTCACGATGAACTTCGCGTACCGGTCGGCGCCGTCGCCGCCGAACTTTCCATGCTCGACCATCCCCGAGACCCCAGCTTTGCTCCGGGCGCCGAGGGTGAGGTCGAGCGGTAGCCCGACCGCGGGCCTCGTCTCCCGGTTCCCCGTGAAGACCTGCGAGTGGAGAGACAGGGTCGCGGGCCCCAGGGAGAACGGCCGATGGCGGTGGCGGAGGAAGGAGCTCACGTTGGCGAACTCTTCGCCTTCCTGCTTTCGGGCGCCGAGGAGCTCGGCCTGGAACTCCCAGCCGAACGTCAACGGTTTCGTGAGCACCGCGCGGAAATACTCCGGGCCCTGCCGGCACTGGAACGAACTCGTGTTCAGGTCCACCACCTGCGCCTCGAGCCGGAAGTTCGGCGTCGCCAGACCGAAGTTCGTCGTCTCGCGGTCGGCGTACGTCTGCCGCACCCAGGTCGGATCGACGGCGAAGAGCGGGGGGACGGCGAGGAGGAGGGGGAGGGACAGATGGAATCTGCGCATTCCATCAAAAGTAAGCGAGACCGGGATTTTCTGCAGCATGGAATCGCAGGAGCAAAAAGCTATTTTCATCCTCCGCCGCTTCTCGGACAATAGAACGATGAAGACGCTCGAACTGGTCGTTCTCTCGAGACTCCAAGGTGCGGGGAAAAGCCGCTTCCTTCGCTCAAGGTACGTGGCCTCGCACGCGGTCGTGAGCAAGGATCGCATGGGAAACCGGCGCCGGAAGGGCGTGAGGCAGGAGAAAGAGCTCCGGGAGCATCTCGGCCGGGGCCGCTCCGTCGTCGTGGATAACATGAACCTGACCGTCGCGGACGGCCTCGTTCGAAACCGGGGCACGTACCGCGTGGCCGTCCCCGAGATCGGCGTTTACGCCTCGGCGAGGGCCCAGGAGGTTCCGGGAGAGGACGAGGGCCTCGATCAGATGTACTCCGCCACCGTGAGCGACGCGGGCGAGATCGCCGTGGAGAAGTTCCCGTGAAGATCTACCAGGTCGGCGGCGCCGTCCGCGATCGGCTCTTGAAGAGGCCCGCCGGGGACGCGGACTACACCGTCACGGGCGTCACGCGTGGCGACCTCGAGGCCCGGGGCTGGAGGCCCGTCGGCAACGCCTACGAGGTCTTCCTCCACCCGGAGACCGGCGAAGAATACACCCTCGCCGATTCCATCGAAGAGGATCTCCTGCGACGGGATCTGACGATTAACGCGATGGCGCTGGACGGGGAAACCCTCATCGACCCGGCGGGGGGAGTCCGCGACCTCGAAGGCCGCCGCCTCCGGCACGTGAGGCCCGAGAACCTCTTCGAAGATCCCCTCCGGTTGTATCGGATCGCCCGCTTCTCGGCGGTGCTGCCGGAGTTTTCCGTCGACCCCGAGACCGTCGTTCTCCTGCGGCAGGTTTCCGTCACGCGGTCCTTCCGCGAGCTGCCCGGCGAACGAATCCTGGCCGAACTGACGAAGGCGCTCGCCGCCCCCGCGCCGCGGAACTTCTTCGAACTCCTCCGCGCCGTCGGAAGCGAAGCGGTGCACTTCGGGGAATTGAACATCCCCGACCTCGATTTCCTGGATCGCGTCCGGGACCTGACCCCGGATACCGTCGCCCGCTTCGCGGCCCTCGTCTGCGCCGCGGACCCGGAGAAACTTCCGGGGCTGATCGATCGTCTCCACGTCCCGAACGCCTGGGCCCGCGAAGCTCTCCTGATCTCCCGCCATTTCGCTCGTGCCCGGCGCCTCGCCGCCGCCCTCGCCGAAGACGTCGTAGCGTTCTTCTACGACATCGATGCGTGGCGGAGACCGCGTTCGGTGGAGATCTTTTCGCTCCTCCTCCGGGCGGCCGGGGAGGAGAGTCTGGGCCGCGCGCTTCCGCGCTGGTTCCGGGAGACCGCCGCGCTCACGAAACCCCGGGCCCGGGCCGTTGGCCCTGAACTTGGAGCGGCGTTAAGGAGAGAACGAACCGCGCTCCTCGCGGAGGTCCGCGGTTCGGAAACCGACGACGGAGGTTCTCGATGAAAAGTGACAAGAGGCCCGGGCAGGACGTTACGAAGCACCGGGGAAATCCCCACGGAAACAAATCGCAACAAAAGAATCCGGGGAGCTAGGGATAAAGCTCCCTGATCTCCTTCGGAATGTTATGCAGTGCCTGCACCGCCTCCCCCTGATCGATCAGATCCATGATCACCTTCATGGCGATCGGCACCGCCCGCGAGAGGTCGATCTCGTCGTGGCCGTAGAGGTGGCCCTTCACCTCGCTCAAGAACTCGTCCACCGTCCGGCTCTTCGCCTGCGTCCCCGTGTAGTTCCAGCCCTCAAAGTAGAAGCCGCGCAGGAGCGCCGGGAGCTGGCCCGCGAGGTGGACCGCCTCCCCGGGTTCGACGCGGTCGCGGAAGGCCTTGAGCGACGCGCGCAGTACGAGGAAGGCCTCGTTGTTATCCTTGAATTCTCCGGACTCCATCATGAGTTTCAAAAACCGCGAGGACGATTGAATGGTTTTTTGAATCGCCTTGATGTCTTCGATCATAGTGTCCTCCCCGTGGGCGTTATTGGCCCTATTGTAGGAGGGGAAGCGGGGAGAGGCCTCTAAAAGGTCCCGTAAGTTGTCGGGCCGCCGCTAATTCTGGTCAGCCTTCGCGCCGTAACTTCCAGGTGAGCGTCCGTCTTTGTCCGTTACCGGACCTTGCGTTAACATCTCCCCATGAGATCCCTCGTCGTGGTCCTGCTTTTCCTCGCGATGTTCGCCGTCCCGAAGTTCCCCGCCGAGGAACGGGCCCCTGCATTACCGTCGTCGAAGAAGGTTTCCGCGTTGCGGATCGAGCCGCCCGCCGCTCCGCGGCCGGTGAGCGTGCGGGGGAGGCGGACCAGCGCTCCTCCGGAGTTATCCGCGCGCCGGGACGACGACTTCGCTCCCGTGTTGGACGCGCGGTGGGACGAAGATCTCTTCCGCGAACTCACCGTCCGCGATCCCCACCTCGGAGAAATTCTCTTCGAACGCTACCGCGAGGAGCGGAACCGACACGGGGAAGAGCTCCGGCAAAACCTGGAGCTGGACCTGGCGCTCCTCGGAAGCTTGAACGGCGAGTCCGGAAACTTCCCGGTGGAGCGCTTCGTTGATGGGGAAGCGCCCCGGGCCCGGGACCCGATCGAGCTTACGGACGAGCACCGCAACAGCATGGTGAAGATCCTCGGGGATCACTTTGATTACGTGGATGAACGCGCGCGGGAGCTGGCCGAGAATCCGGAGAGTTAGGCAAACAAAGGCCCAGTTCCCAGAGGGGGCTTCGACCAACAGAAGAGGAGGCTTCGCAAGGCTTCTCTTCTGTGGTGAATCTAACCGCAACGCAGTTGAGTTTTCAAGTACCCCTAACGTGAAACTCGCCGGTGAGAAGCGTTGACAATTCTCTTTGATACCTTCGGGCGTATCGAAAAAAGTCTGTGCAGGCGTCTTCAAACTTTGCTCGGGTCTCGTAGTACTTATTGT
>JBILTI010000209.1:0-4564 GCA_044371595.1 Bacteriovoracaceae bacterium | reverse complement strand
TAAGAGGGACGCGAAGATCGATGCTCTGGAGCTGGAGGGCTTAACAGACTCTTAAATTAGAAGCCTCGTAAGGTGCTTGACTAGCAAACTTCTTACGAGGTTTTCTATAGACGGAAAGTTGCACTGGCCAATTGAGGCCAGCTTGGAACCCTACTGCTTTTTTTCGTAGGCGACGCAGACGTCTTTGTAGCCGCAGACGGTGTCGGTGTAAACGTTGCCCCAGGAGTCGGTGCGGGACGTCGAGTTACACTCGTAGCGCTCTTCCGTCGCAACGCACTGGTAGTTGGCGGCGAACCAGATCGTATAGCCGATCAGGGCCGCGACGAGGAGGACCGCGCCGCCGACGAGGACGACCGAGCCGTTCCAGCTGGCCCCCTTGGCGTAGAACTCGGCCGAGGACTCCTTCAGGATCTCCAGCAGCTCGGCTTCGGACTTGGCACCGCCGAGGACCCCGAGCCGGAGCTTCACGGCCTCGAAGGCCTGCTTGTTCGTGGCCCGCTTCTCGGCGAGGGCGACGAGGTCCTTCGGGGTGAGGCCCTGCTCGCGCACGAGGGCGGAGATCTTCTCGAGGAACTTCGCGGTCTCGGCCTCGTAGAACTTCCGGTCCTTCTGGTCCCACTCGATGCTCAGGACGTAGTTGTACTCGTCGAGCTCGCGCTCGAGCTGGAGCGACCCGGCGCTCGCGGCGAAGACGTTCATGGTGAGGCAAAGCGATAGGATGACGGATACGAATCTCATAGTTTTTCTCCCCTTGGTATGAGTCACGGGAGAGCATGTACCAAGGTCCGCAGCGGAAGAGAAGGGACGGCGACACTTTGTTATTTTTTTACCGCCGCCGGGGGACACGGTGACACCGATCGGGGCCAGAAGGGCCCCGGAGCTTGAAACTCTTACAGGATTTTCCAGGCCGGGCGATTACCCGAGCGGTGCCTCCGGGATTCGGCGGGCCCGCCCGGCCCCCTTCCGAAGACCGGCAGAAACGTTCCCGCCGCCCCCGCCAGAAGCCGTCGTCCGTAAACAAAAAAAAATCTTCCCCCCGCGGGCGAAAATTGCATTATGTTTTCCTTGTACGGCTCGATAAGCCATCGACCGATTTCCCGGAGGCGCAGATTGATTTTTTATACTCTCCAAGGCCCGACCCACGAACTCGAAATCTACGAAGACCGGATCCGCCTCGTGAAGCGACCGTGGACGCAGCTCTTCTCGCGCCGCGAGCAGGTGACCGAGTGGAAGATCGGGGCCCTCGCGCACTTCGAGATCAGCGTCCCGAAGTTCCTGTTCTTCAGCGGCAAGCTCCAGTGGTCGACGTTCGATGGAACCTCCGGCGCATTCCGCTTCACCACCAACCCGACGATGGTGAAGAAGATCGAAACCTACCTGCAGAAGCGGGTCCTGAAGAACCACCAGCAGCTCGGGTTCGACGGCCCGCCGCCGGGAAAGAAGCGGCTCCCCGACGGCCTCGTGGCCGCGTGAGAGAACGAATTAGAAAAGGCTCCGGAAGGAGCCTTTTTTAATTGTCCAGAACCGGGGCCGGAAACTAATTTAGATCTTCTCAGTCTCGGCGAAGAAGTTCAGCGGCTGGCGGACGTCGACGAGGCCCCCGCCCTTCGGCTTCGGGAAGTCGATGAGGCCAAGCACCTGGCCCATGCAGTTGACGCCCTTCTGCGAGAACTGCGCGTCCTTCACCTTGATGACGTACTTCGAGACCTTGCCGGCCGCGGAGATCGTGAAGTTCAGATCGATGACGCCCTTGATCTTATCCGAGTTCGTGATGAGTTCCTGCTGGTAGCAGTGCCGGAACTGGGGGATGTACTCGCGGAGGATCTTCCGTAGGAGCTCCGGGTCCATCGACCCGAGGACGACGGTCTTCGGCTCGAGGTACGAGGAGTCGAAGCCGGCCTTCGAGGCGAGCCCCCGGGACCCGTAGGAGGCGCTGCCGGAACCCTTCTTGTCCGAGCCGTTGAACTTCGAGACGCCGATTTTCGCGCCGGCCACGAGGGCGCCGGTGTCCGCGGCGCCGGCGTTAAACGCCGCGTCCTTCACGGCGTTCTTGGCGGTGCTGCCGTCGGTGTTAAGCTTCGGCGCGTCCCCGACGAGGGAGTTGAACGCGACCGAGGAATTGAACTCGTAGGCCTTGACCGGCGCCGTCTCGACGGGCCTGTCGGCCGCGGCGGCCGGGGCCGTCGCCTTCGCCTGGACCTTCTGGTTCTGCGACGCCCGGGCGAACTCGACCTTCTGGTTCGACTGGTCGTTCTCCTTGTGGCCCGTGTTCCCGCTCTTCGACGTGAGCTCCTGGGCCTTGAGCTCGGACTTCTCGAGCGCCTCGGTTGGCCTCACGACCTTCTCCGGGAGCTTGTAAACGACGGCGAGCTCCTCCTTGATGTTCTCGTTCTTCGGGATCGTCACGAAAAGGAGCAGGAGCAGCGGGAGGAACACGCCGGCGAAGATCTTCCCGCTCTGGCGGAAGAAGTCCCGGTCCCGGTAGAAGGCCGGGAGCCCGCGCCACGAGACCGTGTGGTCGACGAGGCGGACCGAGAGTTGCTCGGTGCCGTGGGAGAGGAAGAGCGTGTCGTTCAGGTTGATCTTATCCCAGAAGGCCGATGGGATGATGTCGTCGTTCGGGTAGAACTTCAGCTCGCCGTTTTTGATCGAGAAGAGCTTCGTCTTCGGAAGCGTGTGGAAGACGATGTCGAACTTCGACCGGCGGACCGGGTTCAGGTGGTAGTCGCCGTTCCGGAGGTCAAGGTAACTCAGCTCCATCATGAGGCCGTTGACGTAGCTGATGACCTCGAGGCGCTTCCCGCGCACCGGGTACGCGATGTCGAGCGGGGCGATGGTCTCGTCGAGAGAGACGTAGTCGCCGCCGACCTGGACCTCAGGGATCGCCGCGAGGGGCTCAAAGCCCGAGTCGTCGAACGTGATGTCGCAGTACTCGCCGTCGATGAAGACGAGGCCCTCGCGCGGCGGGAGTTCGACGAAGGCCGGCGCCGCGACGGCGGCGATCTCCGCGTCGGGGTTGAAGACCGGCGCCGCCGCCTCGGCCCCGGCGACCGAGAAGCTCAGGGTCCCGATCGTGAGCGTGTCGCCGCTGAAGACGCTCGCCTCCGCGACCCGCTGGCCGTTAACGAAGACGCCGCCCTCGGAATAGAGGTCCTTCACCGAGAGCCCCTCCCCGCTCACGCAGAGGAAGGCGTGGAGGCTCGAGACCGAGCGGTCGGCGAGCCGGAAGTCGCAGCGCGCGTCGCTTCCGACGAGGAGCTTCTTCTTGTCGACGACGAGCGCCTCGGCGATCCGGGCGTCGAGGCAGGTGAGGAAGAACTGACCCTGGAGTACGGCGGTTTTCATAGGCTATTCCTCTTTCATCCGTTGAAGGAGAATCTTTTCGATCTTCTGGGAGATGGCCGTGAGCTCGCGGACGTGCGAGCGGTCGCGGGCCTTCATCGTGGCCCGGGCGCCGGGAAGGTCCCCGGTGCGGATCTGGTAGAGCGCGTAGGTGGCCGCGATGTCCTCGCGGGTGAAGTGCTCGCGCGGGATCCGGCCGAAGTACTCACCGGCGGCCTCGAGGTCCCCCTTAAAGAGGTAGGCGTTGGCGAAGGAGAAGTAGACGTCGATGTCCTTGTGGCCCCGGAAGGCGCCGTCGCTCAGGACCTCGAGGGCCCGGTCGTAGAGGCCGAACTGGAGGTAGAGCTGCGAGAGGTTGTAGCGCGGCACCTTAAACCGCGGGGCGAGGGCCATCGATTGGCGGAGCTGCTCCTTCGCGGCCTCCCACTGCTCGTACTTGAGCGCGACGAGGCCCAGGTTGTTCAGCGCGATCGACTTCACCGTGGGAAGCTTCGCCTCGTCGACGGCCATCCGGTAGAAGAACTCCGCCCGGGTCCAGGCCTCCTGGATGAAGTAGCAGTTGCCGATGTGGAGCCAGTAGTACGGGTGAGACCCCTTGGTGAGGAAGTCGCGCTTGTACTGGGCGAGGGTCTCGGCTTCCTTCCCCCGGTAGCACTGGACCACCGCGTGGTCCGGGTCGGCGTACTTCTCGAGCCGCGTCTCGCCCCAGCGGAGGTACGATTCGTCGGCGAGCGAGTCCCAGGTCACGTCGTCGATCTTCCGGTCGATCCGGGAGGACGAACATGCGCCGAGGGTCAGGAGGATCGCGAGGGTCAGGAGGGTTTTCATAGCTTAGTCCTTGCTCTTGTCCATGGGGAGGCCCGTGAAGAATGAGAACACCGGGTTTTCGACGGCCTCGACGGAGGCGATCGCGCGGGCCCCCCAGGCGAGGGTCTCCTTCTCCCGGAGCGCCGTCGCGAGGTTCTGATCGTACTGCCGCGAAGCCGCGAGGAACTGCTGGGAGAGGCCCTTCATGGCGCCGGTGAACTGCGCGAGCGTCTGCGGATCCATCCCCGCGGGCCGGAGCCCCTGGACCGTCTCCCCGACGTGGCGGTAGACCTCGGAGAAGAGCCGCGTGGTCACGATCGCGAGGTCGACCTGCGGGCTCTGAGAGAGGCCGTGGTAGCGGTCCTTGAAGGCCTTGAGCTTCAGAAGGTACGCCTCAAGGGCCCTGTTGAACTGG
>JBILTI010000207.1:0-4583 GCA_044371595.1 Bacteriovoracaceae bacterium | reverse complement strand
CTTGAGGAGATCCCCGGGGATCGTCGGATTAATGAGGCCCTTTTCGCAGATGATGCCGGTGATGTAACGGTGATCCGTGACGTCGAAGCTCGGGTTGATCGCCGTCGCCCCGGCCGGCGCGAGCGGCTGCCCCTTGAGTTCGGTCAGTTCGCCGTCGGGTCGGAGTTCGATCTCGATGTGAGACCCGTCGGGGATCGAGGTATCGAACGAACTCACCGGCGCCACGACGTAGAAGGGAACACCGTAGGTCTTGGCAACGATCGCGAGGGTCGCGGTGCCGACCTTGTTCGCGGTGTCGCCGTTCGCGGCGATCCGATCGGCGCCGACGAAGATGGCGTCGACCTTTTTATGAGACAGGAGGTAGGCGGCGGCCCCTTCGACGACGAGGTGGTAGGGGATCTGCTCCTTCGCGAGTTCGAAGGCCGTGAGGCGCGTTCCTTGAAGATAGGGGCGGGTTTCGTCGGCAAGCACGTATTCGATGTACCCGTTCTTGTGCGCGTAGGAGATGACCCCGAGGGCCGTCCCGAGGCTTCCGCAGGCCAGGAACCCGGTGTTACAATGGGTCATGAGGCGCCACTTCCGATCGCCGAGCGTCCGGAGGAGTTCGGCGAAGCCGGTGTGGGCCATGGCGGTGTTCTTTTCGTGGCTCTCCCGGATCTGGAGTTCTCCGAAGGCGACGAGCCGTTCGTAGAGCTCCCGGACGCTCCGCCCCTCGGCGAGGTGGGCGCGCATGAGTTCGAAGCAGCGGTTCACTTCGAAGGAAAGGTTAACGGCCGTGGGCCGGGCCGCGATCAGCTCGTCCGCGGCCCGCCGGCACGCCTGCTCGGAGAGGGAGGACTGCCCTTTTACCCAGAGGGCCATTCCGAAGATCGCGGTGAAGCCGATGCACGGCGCCCCCCGGACAACCATTTCCTTGATCGCCTTCGCCGTCTGCGGAAGGTCTGCCAAGGGAACGAAAGTTTCGACCTGGGGAAGGAGCCGCTGGTCGAGGAGGAACAGCGTATCGTCGCGCCAGATGATCGGTTTATAGGTTTCTTTCATAACGCTTCCTTTAGCTTCCAGTACGGCTCGAGGACTTCCTTCCGCACGGGTCGGACCTTCCGGTTCCTGGGATAGGTCAGGGAGAGGAAGGATTTCTGGCGAGAACTCAAGGTACCGGTGATCTTAACCTGCTCGGCGCTTTCCAGCGTAAGGGCCCCGAGGCTGAGGACTCCGTTTTTACCGGAAATCGAGAGGTTTTGCTTGTTAAAAGCTTTCGAGTCAAGTTCAAAGAACGCCCCCGTACGGCCGATGAAATCGGGAACCTGCCCCTCGGGCCCCCGCAGCTCTTTGCCGGTTACTTGAACGAGCCACTTGCCCGTCTCCCAGTTGCCGTCCCAACGACCTTCGACCTTCCCGGTGAGGATCCCGGACTCGGCGACGAAGATCGGATGGAGGAAGCGGAACGAGGGGGTCCACCGGAAGCGATCGAGGGTCACGTCGACCGCGTGGTGGGGACCCTCCTGACCGTAGCTTAGCTTTAGGCTTCCGCCGGCCGCGGCGGCGAGTTCGGCGACGTAGAACCGCTTTTCTGGCGTGTGACCGTAGCGGAACTGGCCGTCGAGCACCTGGTCGCCGAGGAGGCACTTCTTGTAGGAGATCGTCGTCGTGTGGTAGACGTTGGCAGGCGCGCCGGCGAAGGCCGCGACCGCCGCGACCGGGGCGATCGTGATGCCGAGGTCGAGGCCCGAAAAGCCGAGCTCTTCGATGTACTGGCTTACGGTGCCGCGGTTGAGATCTACGACCAAGCGGCGGAAGAAGCTCGCCTCCCCCTTCGGGCTCATGAAGGAGATCTCCCAGCGGGAGTCCTGGAAGCTCAGCTGCCACTTCCCGGGGATCGAATCCTTTTCAGTGAGGAAGAGGGTTCCCGGGAAGCTGAGCTTTCCGGTGACGGACGCGGCCCGGGTGTCGAAGGAGCGCCGGAACTTCACCGCTCCGCTCGCCTCCCCCGCCGGATTGACCAGGTAGGGGTTCTTGATTTCGTCGTAGATGAAGGAGAAGTACGTGAGCGGGAACCGGGTGAGGTCGAGGGCGACGGACAGGGATTCCTGGTCCGCCCGGAACTCGCCCTTGCCCGCGGGGGCCTTGTCGATCGTGAGCTCGATGTCTGAGGAGACCTCGAGGGTCCCGGGGATGAAGGCGGCGCGGCCCCCGATGACCAGGTCTTCGATCTGGAACCGGTCGCTCGCCTCCTTCGTCCGGAACTCGCCCCGGTAGTTGAGGATCCACCGGCTCGTCTCCGGCGTCACGTCCCCGAAGAGCCAGAGGTCCGAGGCGTACTGGGCGTCCTTGTGTCGGATCGTGATCGGAATGTTCAGTTCGAAGGCCGAATTTTTGCCGTACTGGAACTCCCGGACGAGGAGCTTTGAAACGTTGAAGTACCGGCGGGAATTGTGCATGTCCCGGACGGAGATCTGCTTCGCCCGGAGGGTGAACTTCGCGTCGACGAGGTACTCCGGAAGGGTCACGCGGACGGCGTCTCCGATCGGCTTCGCCGCCGCCAGCGGCGCCGGGGCCGGGGCGCGGTCCGCGTGCCCCTGGTCGACGTAGATGTCCAGGTCCTTCATGTTAACCTGAACGTTGCCGTTGCTCACCAGGAGGAGCCACCAGGGAACCTTAAGTTCGACCTCGCCGATGCTCGCGAGGAGCCTGTCGTTCCGGCGCAGGTGGATGTCCTGGAGGTTTAGGTTAAAGTCCAGAGAAAAGCGGTAGGAAACCTTCGCGACGGTCAGCTTCGAACCGGGGTAGTTTTTCTGGACCTGCTGGGTCAGCAGGGCGATGAACGTCTCCGGCTTGAGCCGCGAGTAGGCGGTGAAGAGTAGGGCCCCGATGATCAGGAAGAGCCCGACCCACAATCCGAGAATCAGTTTGAGCGAGATCCGCATGTAACCCTTTGGCCCCTAGAGCTTTTGCAGCGGGGCGAACTTAACCATAAACTTTTTCTTGATGCCGTCCCGGAAGAGGATCGTGACCTTTTCGTCCTGGCCCAGACCCTCGGAGTCGAGCACCGTCCCCTCCCCGTAGAGCGCGTGCGCGATCTTCGAGCCGGACGGGTAGTTGGCACCGTTGAGGGCCGGGCGTTTGGTCTGGTAGACCTTCTCCCGGTAGAAGACCGAGTCTTCGGCCTCGGCGGCGACGCGCTGATCGAAGTCGTCGTAGGAGCGGGAGTACATCTGGGTCGCGTCGCGCTTCGACCCCGTCTGGTAAAAGTCCCAGCGGTAGTACTTCGCCGGGATTTCCTGCAGGAACTGGCTCGGACCGTTGAACTTCAGGCTGCCCCAGAGGAGCCGGCCCTGCGCAAACGTGATCGTGAGCTGCTTCATCGCCCGGGTCATGGCGACGTAGAAGAGCCGCCGCTCTTCCTCGAGCGCCGCGGGGCCGACCTCGAGGCTCTTGTAGGAAGGGAAGATGGTCTCCTCGATGCCGATGAGGAAGACGTAGGGATACTCGAGGCCCTTCGAGCCGTGGACGGTCATGAGCGAGACCTGCTCGCCGCCGGTTTCCTCGCTCGAGGAATCGAGCGTTATTGCCTCGAGGAACTTCGCGAGGTTCGCGCCGTCCTCGGAGTCCTCGAACTGCTTGATCGCGCTCATGAGCTCCTCGAGGTTCTCGAGCCGCGCGGCGCCCTCGTAGGACTTGTCGGCGCGAAGGACCTCGAAGTAGCCGGACTCGTTCAGTAGCTTCTCGTAGCTGAAGCTCGGGGGGTGGTTCTGCACCTCGAGGACCTGGACCTCCTGGATCAGGTGGACCAGCTGCTTGACGGCGCTCGAGACCTTTCCGGAGAGCGAGAGGTGCCGGAATTCGGCCGGGGCCTCGGCCATATTTTCCAGGAGTTCGAAGAGCGAGAGGCCCAGGCGGACGGCCTCCTCCTCGAGCTTCCGGAGCGACGTCGCGCCGACGCCGCGTGCCGGGGTGTTGATGATCCGCGTGAGGGCGAGGGAGTCCTTTTTGTTTACTACGACACGCATGTAGGAGAGAAGATCCTTGACCTCTTTACGGTCGTAGAACTTGATCCCGGCGACGACCCGGTACGGAAACTTTTCCTTACGGAGGGCGTCCTCGATGGTGCGGGAGTGGGCGTTGTTTCGATAGAAGACGGCGATGTCCTTCAGGGAAGCGCCCGCCTGGTGCAGGCGCCGGATCTCCTGGCCCACGAACTCGGCTTCGGCCATGTCGTCGCGGCACTCGACGATCCGGATCTCGTCGCCGTCGGCGTTGTCGGTCCACATCTGCTTCCCCTTCCGGGTGACGTTGCGGGCGATAACTTCGGAGGCGGCTTCGATGATCTTCTTCGAGGAGCGGTAGTTCTGCTCGAGCTTGATGAGCTTCGCTTCCGCGAAGACGGTCTCGAAGTCGAGGATGTTCCTGATGTCCGCGCCGCGCCAGCTGTAGATCGACTGATCCTCGTCGCCGACGACGCAGACGTTCCGGTGCCGGTGGCCCAGCTGCTGGACGAGCTCGAACTGGGCGCGGTTCGTGTCCTGGTACTCGTCGACCAGGACGTAGCGGAACTTCTGCTGGTACTTCCCGAGGACCTCGGGGAA
>JBILTI010000205.1:0-4586 GCA_044371595.1 Bacteriovoracaceae bacterium | reverse complement strand
CCCGACGGTCCCCTTCCCTTCCTTCACGTCGGCCACGATCACCTTCAGGTCGCTCACCGTTGCGTCGACCTTGTCGAGGATCGGGCCGATCTTCGACAGGTCGCCCATGAGGGAATCCTTCTGGTACCGGTCCGTCTCGTGCGCGAGCTGCGAGGTGAGCGCCTCGACGTCGTCGATGATCTTGTTGACCTTTTCTTCGTTCCCGTCGGTGATCCGACGGAGGGTCTTCGTGACTTCGTTGATGTTCTCGACGATCTGAATGACCAGGTTCCGGCCCTCATCGTCCTTGAGCGCGGCCTTGATGTTTGCCGTGATCTCCTTCACGTCCTTCAGCACCGCCGAGGCGTCCTTCGCGAGGTTGTCGAGGCCCTCGCCGGCCTCGGTCACGATGAGCGCGTCGACCGGGAGCCGGTCTCCCTGCTGGTCGCCGAGGTCCATGTCGATGAACTTGTCACCGAGGAGGCCCACGGACTTGATCCTGAGCTTCGCCGACGGCGTGACCTTTATCTGTTCGAGGATCTCGAACGTTAGGAGCGCCTTGTTGCCCTCGAGCTCGATCTTCTTGATCCGGCCAGCGTTGATCCCGGCCACCTTGATCGGCGTCTTCTCAAAGATGCCGGAGGCATCTTCGAGGATGGTCTTGTACTGAACGTGCCGCCCGAACCCGGATTGGTTCTGGGTGATCTTCAGAGACATCACCACTACGCTGGCCAAAGCCACCAGCGTCAAGAGTCCGACTTTCAGAGGGTTCAAGGAATCTCACTCCGTAAAAATCAATAACACTACAATCGGTTATTTAGATTGATGATAAACGATTCCGGCTATAACTCAAGGAATCTCCGGATGACAGGATTTTCCGACCGCTTGAACCGTTCCACATCCAAATGCTCAACTACCTGACCTCGCTCCATGAAGACGATGTAGTCCGAGTATTTGAGTGTGGCATGGATGTCGTGGGAGATGATGATCGAGGTGAACCCGCGGTGCTCGTTGCGCCGGTGCGTGTCCCGCATTAGATCGTAGACCGTGTGGGTGGTGATCGGATCGAGGCCCGAGGTCGGCTCGTCGTAGAGCATGATGTGCGGATCGAGCGCGAGGCCCCGGGCGAGGCCCACGCGCTTCCGCATCCCCCCGGAGAGCTCCGAGGGTAGGCGCTTCGCGGCCTCGGGGGCGATGCCGACGGACTCGAGGAGGCCCAAGACCTTGACCCGGATCTCCTCCTCGCCGAGCTTCGTGAACTCGCGGAGCGGGAAGGCGACGTTCTCGAACGAGCTCAGGAAGTCGAAGAGCGCCGCGTACTGGAAGACCATCCCGAAGTTCGTCCGGAACTCCCGGAGCGCGAGCTCGCCGAGCCGGTTCACGACCTGATCGAGGACGACGACGTCGCCAGTCGTCGGCATCACGAGGCCCAGGATGTGCTTCATGAGCGTCGTCTTCCCGGCGCCGGAGAAGCCGAGGATCGTCGTGATCTTGCCCCGGTGGATCCCGAAGTTCAGGTCCCGGAGGATCACCGCGTCCCCGAAGCGCTTCGTGACGTTGCGAAACTCGACCGCGTACGGACCCGCCGTCATAGGACCTTCGCCAGGAAGCTTGTGAGGAAGAAGTCCACCACGAGGACCGTGATCATCCCCCAGACGACGGCCATGTTCGTCCCGCGGCCAACGCCCTCGGCGCCGCCGGTGACGGTGAAGCCGTGGTAGGTACCGATGATGCCGATCAGGTAGCCGAAGACGGTCGCCTTGATGAGACCCTCAGCGACCATCCCGAGGCGCATGAAGTCACTGATCTTCTGCGTGTAGAGGATCTCGTCGATCTGGATGACCTTGACGCCGATCAGCCAGGAGCCCCAGTAGCCGATGAGGAGGAAGATCGCCGAGAGGAGCGGCATCGAGACCGTCGCGCCGAGGATCCGCGGCACCGCGAGGTACTGATAGCTGTTGATCCCCATGACCTCGAGCGCGTCGATCTGCTCGGTGACCTTCATGCTCCCGATCTGCGCGGCCATCGCGGCCCCGCAGCGGCCCGCGACGACGAGGCCCGAGAGCACCGGGGCCAGCTCCTTAGCGAGCGCGATCGTCACGATCGGGCCGATGAACGAGTCGGCGTTAATCGCCTTGAAGCCGAGGTAGATCTGGAACGCGAAGACGGCCCCGGTGAAGATCGACGTGAGGAAGATGATAAAGAGGGACTTGTTCCCCATGAAGTAGATCTGGTCGAAGAGGAGCCGGAACCGAAACGGCGGCTTGAACGTCCAGAAGAGGGTCTTGAAGGTAAAGTTCGTGAAGTCGCCGAGGCCCTGGAGGTGCTTCAGGATCGTCTCTCCGAGGTCGGTGATGCGCGCTTCCGCGACGGCCTTGAGGTTCATCGTTAGCTCGCCTTGTAGATTCGGGGGACGCGGTTCGTAACCGCGCACATGACCTGGTACGCGTGGGTCTTCGCCTGGACGGCGAGGTCGGTGATCAACCGGTGGTCGTGGTTCCAGATCTCGACGACGTCGTTGACCCGGGGCTTGTCCCGCTGGTCCGGGTCGAACTGTACGTAGGCCATGTCCATGTTCACGCGGCCGAAGACGCGACCCCGGACCCCGTTGAGCGCGAGCTCGAGGCCCGAGTAGAACGTTAGGAAGCCGTCGCCGTAGCCGACCGGCAGGATCGCGAAGTACGAATCCCGGTCGGCGACGTTCATCCCGTAGCCGACCGGCGTGCCGCGCTTGACCTCGAAGGTCGCGAGGACGCGGGTGACCCAGCGGGAAACCTGCGCTCCGGTCCAGCGGACGGGCTCGAGCACGCTCGGGGGGCCGTAGAGCATGAGGCCGGGCCGGACGAACGTCTCGTCGACGCCGAAGCGCTGCTCAATCGCGCCGGAGTTCGAGACCGAGGTTTCCTCCACCGCCACGCCGGCGTCGAGGAGGAGCTTCCGGAGCCGGCCGAACTCGGCGTACTGGCGGGCCGTGAGGTCGTCGGCCTCGAGCGGGATCGAGGCACGGGCGAAGTGGGTCATGAGGTGGTGGACGCCGCGGTTCCGGAGCCGCGGGAGCGTCGCTAGGAGGTCGGCCTCGAGGAGACCCAGCCGGTTCATTCCCGTGTTGAGCTTCAGCACCAGCGGGAGCTTCCGGAACTCGGGCCGGGTCAGGACTAGCTCGAGGTCTTGGCGGTTGTGCAGGACCGGGACGATGTTGTAGTTGAGGTAGGTCTGCGCGAGCTTCTCGTCCTGGAGCTCGGAGTCGGAGAATATGAGCACGCGGGCCGCGAGGTCGGGACAGTCGTCGAGGAGCTTCAGCGCTTCGCCGAGCGTGGCGCAGCCGAGGTCGCGGACCCCGAGGTCGCGGACCAGAAACTGCGACACGGGGACCATACCATTCCCGTAGGCGTCGGCCTTGACCATGGGGAGGAGCCGAGCCCGGGGAGCGAGGTCCCGGATGAGGCCGAGGTTCGAGGCCAGGTGCCCGAGGTTAACTTCGAGGTAGGTGTGGTGTCTCATCAGACGGTGAGTCGCTTCGGGTCGGGCCGGCCCACGAGGAGGCGCTTCTCCTCCTCCCGGAGCGCCAGGTCGGCGAACTCCTTCTCGAAGATCCGCAGGAAGTGCGCCGAGGACGGCGGAACGAACTTCAGCACCGGGAGCATGTCCTCGGAGAGGACCTGCGAGTTGTCCTCGAAGAACTTCCAGTAGCTGAACTGCTTCACGAAGACCTGGAGCATCTGGATTTCGACCTCGACGGACTCGCGCGGGATGAAGAACATCACGTGCCACGGGCCGAAGAGCGAGAGCTTGGTGCTCCTCTGGAGCCGGCCCGAGAGCTGGAGGAAAAAGTCGTTAAAGAACGACGACCAGAAGAACTTGTTCGTCGGCCGCCGCTTGGCGACGTCGGTCAGCGGGACAAGGCTCAGGGAGACGATCCGGACGTCGGCGTCGAACCCCGCCTTCTGCATCCGGTCCATGTCGTCGAGCGCCTCCCACATCGGCAGGAACTGGGAGGAGTAGTGCGGGAGCTGTTGGTAGAGGCGGAGCTTCCGGAGGCTCGAGCTGAGCATCGCCTCGAGGACGTCCCACGGGAAGTCGGCCATCCGCTCCTCGCGGAACGAAACGTAGAGCAGGAGCTCGGGGTTGCTCGCCCCGGAGGTGATCCGGACGAGCACGGGCTCGACCTCGAAGAGGTCCCGCGCGACCTGCGTCGCCATCTCCTGCGCGAAGGGTTCGATCCCCTGGAGGTTCGCCTGGCCAAGCCACAGCGCCGGAAACGGATGGTACTTCTTCCGGATGAGCTCGGGGCCGACGAGCTTCTGGCCAGATGGGTTCAGCTCGAAGATGCCGTAGCCGTCGATCGCCTCCCACTTCTCGAGCTTGCCGAGGAGCGAGTGCGTGAAGTCCTGGCGGGCCGAGTCGGCTTCGACCTCGGCGCAAAGGGTGCGGATGAAGTCGAAGTTCGCCCGGAACTCTTCGGCGCCGGAGCGCTCGGAGAGGAGCCGCTGCGAGCGGGCCTGGAGCCGCTGGACCCGCGACTCGAGGTCGGCGCGCTCGCGCTCCTGGGCGAGCTCCCGCGTCCGGCGGCCCGCGAGGGCGAGGACCTGCGCCGTCAGCGAGGCGTC
>JBILTI010000204.1:0-4587 GCA_044371595.1 Bacteriovoracaceae bacterium | reverse complement strand
AGGCCAGGAAGCAGGAGACGAGGCCGATCGCCGCGATGCCGAGCTTCATCGGAAACCCGAGTTCCTTTCGGATGAAGAAGGCCCCGACCGAGAGGACCAGCGCCAGGACGCTCGCGCCGACAAAGATCTCGGCGGCTTCCTCGTGTTCGTGGATGAGGCCCTTGGCCACGACGCGCTCGACCGTATGCTCCTCCTTCTCTCCCGTCTCGAGCGCCACGTAGCCGCTGACCACGACGGTCAGCTGAAGGCCAACGATCACGAGCCAGCCCTTCGGCGTCATCTTGTTGACCTTGATCATCCAGGCGAACACCAGGACGAGCACCGGGAGAACGAAGGTGAGCGCCAGCGGAAAGTGCACGACCAGCGGGTGAAACGGAACTTGCATAGGGCCTCGCGGGGAATAGTTTCCTATACTATAGCGACACGATCCGCGGTTTCCAAGATGATTTTCAGCAGCTCGCTCACGTGCGCCTTTTGCGTCTGGTGGTTCGGAAAGACGAGGCGGAAGAAGATCGTCCCGTCGGCGCGTTGGGCGTAGTTAACCATCGCCCGGCCCTCGCGCACGAGGGCGTTGCGCACCTTCAGCGTAAACGAGTTGATGTTCTCGCGGTCGTGCCGGTCGTGGACCTGGAAGCAGACGTTAAGGTAGTTCGAATGGATCAGCTTGAAGCGCGGGTTCCCGGCGATCTCGCGGGTCGCGTACTCGGCGAGGTCGAAGAGGTGCTCGGTCCGGCGGACCAGGCCCATCGTCCCGTGGGCCCGCCAGAGGAGCCAGAACTTTAAGACGTCGGCGCGGCGGCCGCACTGGAGCGAGTAGGTTCCCGTGTCCCAGTCGGAGTTGTCGTATTCGTGGAAGAGGTACTCGGCGCCGCCCCCGCGGTTCGTGTTCCGGAGGATGCCGGCGTGCTTCGTGAGGAAGAAGGACGTGATGAGCGGCGCCCCCATGGTCTTGTGCGCGTCGAAGGCCACGGAGTCCGCGAGCTGGATGCCCTTGACGAGCTGCCGGTGGCGCTCGGTGAAGAAGGCCCCGCCGCCCCAGGCCGCGTCGACGTGGAGCCAGACTTTATACTTTTCGCAGATCCGGGCGATCTTCGGAACCGGATCGAAGGCGCCCATAACCGTGGTCCCGAAGGTCGCGCCGACCATGATCGGAACGTACCCTTCCTTGAGGTCGGCGGAGATGATGCGCTCGAGCTCCTCGGGGATCATTTCGCCGCGCTCGTTCGCGGGCACCTGAACCAGGTTCTGGGTCCCGATCCCGGTGATGTTCGCGGCCTTGTCGAAGGAGTAGTGGGCCTCGGCCGAGGCGTAGACCCGGAAGCGGTTATGCCCGAAGCCTGTGAGGCGGATGTTCGGGCTATACTCGGTGCGCGCGCAGAGCATGGCGAGAAGGTTGGAGTTGCTGCCGCCAGTCACCATGATGCCTTCGCCGCGCTCGAGGCCCATCCGGTCGAGGAGCTCCGTGACGACGCGCTTTTCGATGACCGTGAGGGCGGGGGCGATCTCGAACGTCGCCATCGTCGGGTTCAGAAGCGCGCTCGCGACTTCGCCGGCCCAGGCGGCCTCGTCGAAGCCTCCGAAGAGCTGGTTAACGAACAACGGATGGATCGTTCTGACGGAGTGCTCGAGGATGACCTTGAGCTCCGCGAGCAGCGCCTCGTCGCTCACGCCGTCCGCCGCGATCTCGGGGATAAGCTGCTTCAGCTTCTCGGGACGCGAGACCTTAACCACCGAATCGGAATCAGAGCTTTCCCTAATGTAGTCCTTAAGTGTCAAAAAAACGTCGGTGAGAAACTGCTCTTCAGAGTGGCCCATTCATGTACCTATTATTTTGTTAAGGGTGTATCAGAACCTTACACCCTCTCGCAATCCTGAAAGCAAATGTTAGATAATACAAGGCTTTATCGCTCCCCCACCTATTGGCAATCAAAAGAATACGGTTTTTAATTTCCTATGCATCAACACACGTTAACTACCGGCCATGTAGGCCGCCTGTCACAAGGAGAACTAAGGATGTCAGTTCGACTAAACAGTCACTTGTCTGAAAAGCAGATCAAGCTGCTTAAAGACAAATTAATGGGTGAAGCAGATCGTATCCGTACGAACTTCCAGCTCAAGAAACACGAGTACGAAAACAATTCGATCACTGGTGCAAAAGACGAAGTCGACTCGGCCAACGACAACATCCTCCTCGCCGCGGACATGCGCTTCTCGAACCGCGAAAACCTCTACTACAAGAAGATCATGAAGACCCTGAGCAAGATCGAGTCCGACCAGTACGGCATGTGCGACGAGTGCGGCGAGCCGATCACATACTCGCGGCTCATCGCGCGGCCGACGTCGGAGATGTGCATCCTCTGCAAGGAAGAGTCCGAGCGGGAAGAGTCGCAGAACTTCTACGAGCGCCGGTCCAAGTCCCTAGGCCGCGAAATGAGCGTCAGCGGCCACTAGCCGGTCCCGAGAGATTTCACCGAAAAGCTCAGGAAACTGAGCTTTTTTTTTATCCCTGCATCCGTGATAGAACGATCCCGTGATTGAATACGTCGTCGAACACAACCCCGACTCCCGCGTCCTCCAGCGCGCCTCCGAGCTGCTCCGGGCCGGAGGCCTCGTGTGCTTTCCCCTCGAATCAAACTGGGTCGTCATCGCCGACCCGTATAACCGGGCCGGGGTCGACAAGCTCTACCACCTCCGGCACGTCGAAAACACGAAGCACTTCACGATCCTCTGCGCGAGCTTCCAGAAGGCGTCGGAGATCGCCTACGTCTCCGACGGCGCGTTCGCCCTCATGAAGCGCGTCGTCCCGGGCCCGTTCACGTTCATCTTCGAGGCACAGAAGAAGGTTACGAAGCTCCTCAAGGCCTCGAAGTACGACCACCAGGTCGGGATCCGGTTTCCGCCGAAGAAGCTGTGCCGCGCGATCCTCGAGGCCCACGGCGACGTCGTCATCTCGTCGCACGTCACCGCCGACATGCTCGAGCTCGACGAGGGCGGCTTCATCTACTCCGCGTTGATCGAAGAGCAGTTCGGGAACCTGATCAATCTGATCATCGATCCCGGCGAGGTCGAGTTCACGGGCCCTTCGACGATCGTCGACTTCACCGGCGGCGAACCCGAAGTGGTCCGCGTCGGCGAAGGGAACCCCGACCTCTTCCGCCGCTGAGCCGACGCACCAGGGTCGCCGCGGACGGCGATTCCCTCCCCCCGCGGCCGTGCTACGCTGGCGCACATGGAAACTCCACGGGTCGTCATCGTCGGCGGTGGGTTCGGGGGACTGTCGGCCGCGAAGCGCCTCTCCCGGGTCTCGGGAATTAGAGTCACGCTCGTCGACCGGCGGAACTACCACCTCTTCCAGCCGCTCCTCTATCAGGTGGCGATGGCCGGGCTCTCGCCCGCGGAGATCGCCTACCCACTGCGCGCGCTCCTGAAGCATGACACCGTCGAGGTCCTCCTGGGAGAAGTCCGGGAGATCGACACGACCGGGCGCTGGATCCGGACGGAGACGAACCAGATCTCCTACGACTTCCTGATCCTCGCCTGCGGCTCGACCTACAACTACTTCAACTCTCCGGACTGGGAAACGGTGGCGCCGGCGCTCAAGACGCTTACCCAGGCGACGGAGATCCGGCGGAAGGTCTTCCGCGCCTTCGAGGAAGCCGAGCGCGCCGCGGACCCGAAGGTCCACGATCGCTTCATGACCTTCGTTATCGTCGGCGGGGGCCCGACCGGCGTCGAGCTGGCCGGGAGCCTCGGAGAGATCACGCGCTATAACATCCAGCGCGACTTCGACCACATCCGGACCAACGAAGCGCGGATCATCCTCATCGAGGCGGGCCCCGCCATCCTGCCGTCGATGACCCCGGAGCTGCAGCGGGAGGCGGTGCGGGAGCTCGCCGAGCTCGGCGTCGAGGTGCGCGTGAACGCGAAGGTTTCGGCGATCACCGACGAGGGCATCACCGTCGGCGGGGAGTTCACGCCCGCCGGAACGATCCTCTGGGCCGCCGGCGTGGCGCCGAGTCCCATGAACCGGAAGCTCGGGGCCGAGCTCGACCGCCAGGGCCGGGTGATCGTGAACGCCGACCTCTCGATCCCGGGCCACCCGGAGGTCTTCGTCATCGGCGACCAGGCCCACTATAATTGGGGAAGCGAAGGCCATCCGCTCCCGGGACTCGCCCCGGTGGCCATGCAGCAGGGCCGCTTCGTCGCGAAGGTGATCCGGGCCCGGGTCACCGGCGGAGCGCAACCGGAGCGGTTCAAGTACGTCGACAAGGGACAGATGGCGACGATCGGCCGCTCGCGCGCGGTGGCGATGTTCAAGGGCCTCGAGTTCTCCGGCTTCGTCGCCTGGATGGCGTGGCTCCTGGTCCACATCTACTATCTCATCGGCTTCAAGAACCGCGTGTTCGTGCTCTTCCAGTGGGCCTGGACCTACCTCACGTTCCGCCGCGGGGCCCGGCTGATCATCGAGAAGGAGTAGCCTTCCCCCTCATGAGTTCGCCGATGTAGCCCTTCATCTGATCCAGGACGATGCCCTCCTGCTGCGCCTAAACCCATCCTATTTTAAATTTCAGGTAGGGCCTTCACGGC
>JBILTI010000202.1:0-4594 GCA_044371595.1 Bacteriovoracaceae bacterium | reverse complement strand
CGTCTCCCTCCCGCTCTTCGCGGCCAACCCCGTCAGCTTCACCAACGACCGGGAAGGGGAGACGTTCTACTCGTCCGGGAGCGATCGCCGCGCGATGAACCGCGCCCTCCGGCAGGTCCACGAAACCCACATCAACGACGCCTTCGAGGAGACGCTCCGGGGCCTCGGGCCCGCGAAGCTCTGTTCGTTCGACCTGAACGCGGCCCTCCTCGCGAACCTCCGGAAGGTCAAGCCGGACTTCTCCGAGCTAACCGGCGCGATCATCTACCTCCGCACCAAGAACCAGTTCGACGACTCTGTGACGAAGCTCCTCCTCGCGGCCGAGAAGATCGCCGCCCCGGGAACCCCGCTGAAGGACCCGGAAGCGCTCCTCGCACCCCATTACCGGGCCTCGGAGGAGGCGCTGAAGGTCCTCGCGAACTTCGAGAAAAAGGCCCAGGGCCAGTGCTTCGACGAGGCCTACCGGACGCTCTACGGCGACATCCTGAAGTTCGACCGGCACCTGAAGTCCCACCACGTCGAGGCGATCTTCCACCAGGCCCAGTCCCAGGGCGTGATCTCCCGAGAGCTCTACGCCCGGCTCGAGAAGGCGCGGGCGAACGAGCTGGAGGCCGGGACGCTCACGCTCCGGTCGTACCACCGGAAGATCCAGTCCCTCCGGACGCAGTTCCCGCTCCGGGACAAGACCGAGCGGAGCGCCTTCGTCACGCAGAAGCTCGACAAGGTGAAGCTCTCACGCCGCCAGCGGCTCCTCGAGAGCTACACCGACGTGCAGATCATCCTCATGGCCGACGTCATCCGGAAGCTCCGGACGCGGATCGAGTCGCCGCGGGCGGAGATCCTGATCTTCGACCGCCAGAACGGCGTCGAGACGATCCCCCTCGAGCCGATGGAGCGCTTCCGCCTCGCGGTCAAGCTCCTCCGTAAGGAGATGTCGCTCCTTTCGCTCAACACTTTCTTCCAGGGCCGGAGCCCCGAGTACATCGACCTCATGACCGCCGCCTTCGAGACCGGCGTCATCGCCGGGAGCGAGCTGAACGAGGTCGCGGGCCTCGAGGAGATCTGGAACCCGAAGAAGACCTTCTGGGAGAAGGCGCAGGTCTGGGTCCGGCTGTTCGGCACCGTCGCCTCGATCGCGCTCCCGCCGCCGTACGGCTTCATCCCGGCCCTCGCGATTGTCGTGATCGAGATGACCGTCGGCAAGAAAGACGACAACAACGCTAACGATCCAACGGTGTTATTCTAATGAAAACTCTCCTGCTCCTCCTCCTCGCCCTCGTCCCGTTCGCCGCCCGCGCTCAGGTCTCGGAGCCGACCTTCGAGGCCCTCGTCCGAAACGACTCCGAACGGCCCGAGATCCGCCCGGTCGTGCTGCCGGACCTCGTCTCGAACGACAGCTTCGACGGGACCTACTTCAAGATCGTGAAGGGGAAGTCCGACGCGGCGGTGAAGTTCGACGCCGATCCGGCCCTCGTCTTCCGGGCGGCCACGGCCTACTTCCACCTGACCCGCGCCCGCGACTACTTCGTCAACAAGGTGAAGTCCGCGCACGCGGCCTCGCTCCCGAAGATGGTGATCCGGATCGAGCACACGAACCAGTTCTCCGAGCTGGGCCACTTCGCGAACGACAACCTCGAACCGCAGTTCAACAACGCCCTCACCATCCCGGCCGGTCAGGGCCTCGCCTCACGGGGGGTTAAGCCGTGGGGGATCGAGATCTGGTTCCGGCCCGCCAAGCGCATCCACCTCCGGGACCTGCGCACGAACGACCTCGCGAACCAGGAGTTCCGGGTCCTCATGTCCGGCTTCCGGAACCAGATCCACATGCAGTCGCTCCAGCGCTTCGTCACCGTCGCCGTCCAGGCCCTGACCGTCGACGGCGTCGCGAGCCCGTTCTCGACCGAGGCGCTCATCCGCACTGTCGGCGCGAGCGTCATCATGGAGGTCGGCTACCAGTTCATCGATCCGATCTCGAAGGTCTTCACGCGGAAGTGGTACTGGCTCGACACGGCCGTGGTGCCGGAGATCATCTACCACGAGTACGCCCACGCGGCGCTCTCGGACCACCTCGAGCTCACGCACTCGACGGCGATCATCGAGGGGATGGCGGACTTCTTCGCAGGCCAGATCGCCGACTCGCCGAAGCTCGCAATGCACATCAAGAAGTACAACACCTACAACGGGAAGAACGCCAAGCGTAAGCAGGACTACATGATCCAGTTCGAGATGGGCGAGTACGCGAACACGGACTTCGTCTTCGGCCTCCTCTGGGAGCTGAAGAAGATCGTCGGCGAGGACAAGGGGACCGAATTCATGTTCGAGCTCAGGAAGAAGCTCACGACAAACTCGAGCATTCGGGGCCAGCTCGTGGAGGGGATCCTCCAGACCTGCGACGAGGCCTGCGCGAGCCCGTTCACGGACAAGCTCCGGATCCTCAAGGCGCTGAACCTCCGGGGCATCTAATTAAAGGTGCAAGAGTCACTCTTAATTTTTTACAAGGTCCCGGGAATCGCCTTTACGTAGATCTATCCGCTATACTATTTAGTACCTAGTTTAATCACAGTGTAGGAGGCTCCCTTGATCACAAAACTCATGACCCTTATGGTGGCATTCGCCATATTTTCCGTCCAGGCCCAAGCGGCAGGGCATTCCGGCCTTAAGGCCGCCTACGACGAACTGAACTACACCCTGTCCGTCGATTGGGACCAGCGGGATCCGGCGGTCTACGATCGCGGGACGAAGACCTTCTTCGATGCCGTCCGAGACCTCCAGCGCGCGGGCCTCACGAATGACGAGATGATCGCCTTCGCCCGCGACCAGATAAAAGACGCGCGCGTCGCCCGGGACCTCGAGACAGCGTTCTCGATGATCACGACCAATAAGATGACGTCGGAGGAAGCGGCAAAGTACATGCTCGATACCCTGAAGCACTCCTCCGCTAGCGGTGCCGCCTGGAACGGGGACATCATCCGGCAGTACGGCGTAATGATCTTGGTCGTAGCGATCGCCGTAGGCGTCGTAGTCGCGGACAATCTCAACGACGATGACGACGGTCAAGTCAGCACCGCCCGCCCATCCTTTGGCGACTTCCTTTAACCTCAAAATTAAATACCGTAGCGCGGTCGCCTTTGAATACTATTGCTACCGAGGACTTGATTATGCTTCAGAAGACCCTGACCCTCGCTATTGCCCTCCCTTTATTGACGTTCGCCGCCGGCGGCGCGGCGGCACTCAATACTACCTCGCCTCCCTTTTGCGTATCTCAAGTGTCAATCTGACCCTGAAATTTTTCAACTGTAAGACGTTTCGCCTTTACGCGTATCCGGAGCTGCGCTAAAACCGTCGGCAACTTAATAACCGCCACAGGAGGTATTTGTGTTCAGAAAGCTTATTACGCTGATGATGGTCGTGGCCATCTTCGCGGCCCATGGCCACGCGTCAACGCATAACGGCCTCAAGGCGGCGTTCGACGAGATGAACTTCGCCCTCATGGTCGACTGGGACCAACAGGACAAATCGTTCTACGAAGCGCAGCTGAGGAAGTTCTCGGCCACGGTTCGGGAACTCCAGAAGTCAGGCCTTACGAATAAACAGATGATCGATTTCGCGAAATCTCAGGTTAAAGACGCCCGCGTTGCGAGGGACCTCGAGACCGCGTTCTCCATGATCACGATTAATAAGATGTCTTCTGAGGAAGCGTCGAAATACATGATCGATTCCATGAAACGCGCTTACTCTAATGGCGCTTCATGGAACGGCAATGTCCTTGTCTACCTCGCGGTCGGACTCTTGATCGTTGCGCTTGCGGTCGGCATTGCGGCGGCCGGATCTAGCAGCGGCGGTACGACCACTGGCGGCGGGTACACCGGCGGGAGCTACACGTCTTGCTACAACGATTGCTACTACTACTCGTACAACTGCGGCTACGATTACTACGGCTGGCCCGTGTATTGCGAAGATTACACCTGCGACTACGTCTGCTACTAAGTGCTTCCAAAGATTTTTTCATCGAAAGAGGGCCTCACGGGGTCCTCTTCTCGTTTCTAAGCGCCGTGGAACTGAGCCCCTCGTGCAGATGCCGGCCTAGGAAAACGACTTCGAGGCGCGGGTTATAACGGCGGACCTCGTCGAGGGCAACCTGCGCTGCCTGCTTGTCTTCGAGCCGGGAAACGACATAGATCCGATCGAGGGCAACGAGGAGGTCTTCGTGCCGCTGCCAATTTCCGAGTTGCGCGAAGCTGTCGAAGCCAAGGAGGAGCGAGAGCTTTTGCTTCGGGAACGATCGTTGGAGACGCTCGATCCATTCGACCGTTGGATTCTTCTTCGCGAGGAGAAGGAAGGCCGGAACGAGGTACTGGCGCGCATGAAACCTTGCGCAGGCGCAGATCTCGCGTATGGCCGCTACCGGGTCGAGGTTCCGGAGGTCCTTCAAGGGGTTTCGGTCGGGAAGGATGAAGCACACCTTTTCTGGCGGGAGGAGATCGAGGCACGCCTGGTGCCCTAGGTGCCAGGGATCGAAGGTACCGCCGTAGAATACCCATTCGTCGGTCGGTTGCGCGAATACAATCTCTGGGCACTGTGCCTTGAGTGTTTC
>JBILTI010000203.1:0-4594 GCA_044371595.1 Bacteriovoracaceae bacterium | reverse complement strand
CTTGGAGATTAATGCCAACCTTTCCCGTTTGCGTATTTTTCCTCCAAGGCGCGGACTTTTTTTAGGAAGTCGATCTCCTCCTCGAGGTAAGCGATCCGGGCGAGGAGCGCTGCTTCGCCGACCGGAGACTTCGAAGATTTCTTCGGGCGGCCCGTCGCTTGCTTTCCCCGGCGCTCGTTCACGAGTCCGTCCTCTCCGTGTTCGCGGTAGATCATTTCCCACCGGTGGATTGTTTTCTTCGGGTACTCGCCGCGAAAGAGGTTCGGCCCGATCCCGAGCTTTTGGAAAATGTCGGAGGGACGTAACCCCTCGGCGTGGAGCTCGATTGCCTTGAGCTTAAACTCCGGGCTAAAGAGCACCTGCGACTCGGTGACGCTACGGACGTAGGGATTAGCGAGCAGCAACTCCCTGTCCTTTTTAGAAAACTGAGACATAAGGACCTCCATAAAATAAGACTACCCCATTTCTGGGGTAGTCTCTTTTAATTTCGTGTCCAAAAAGTAGGGCTCAGTTCACGAAAGGAGCCTTTTTTATTTAGCCAGCGACTTCTTTCTTAAGCTTCTCAACCTCGTCCATGTCCACGTAGAGACCGGAGGCGAGGGTTTCGTTCCCCCAGGCGACGAACGCGTCGTCGTGCTGGTACATGGTGATGGTCTCCCACGGACAATCCTGGGAACAGTTCTGGCAACCGATGCAGCGAGCGAGGTCGATCTCGACCATCTGCTGGTAGCCGGGGTTCTTCGGATCCGGGCCCGGGACGAGTTCGATCGAATCGACCGGGCAGCCGGCGATGCAGACCTCACAGCCCGTACAGCCCGACTGGTGAACGACGGCCAAAAGCTTCGGTGGTTTCTTCCCTTTCCGCGGTGGCTTGAAGCGCGCCGTGTGGAACGGATTTTCTACTTTTATTTCAGAACTCATGAGAGTATTCCTTATACTTTTGTGACCCCCATTATACACTCCAGGCCATAAGCTATAAAGCATTTCCTTATAGAATTCGGCTAGCTATACTGGGTCGAGAAGCTATAAAATTAAATAAATTATATTTAAATTCGGGGCAATGTCAATGACTACCAGAAAGCTTAGATTTGTAACCGCCGCGAGCCTGTTCGACGGACACGATGCCTCGATTAATATCATGCGCCGGCTCCTCCAGTCCAAGGGCGTCGAGGTTATCCATCTGGGTCACAACCGGTCGGCCCTGGAGGTCGTCGAGGCGGCCCTGGCCGAGGACGCGCACGCGATCGCCCTGAGCTCGTACCAGGGAGGCCACATGGAGTACTTCACGTACGTCCGCGAGCTCCTCGACAAGAACGGCGGGCAGGCGGTCCGGATCTTCGGCGGCGGCGGTGGCGTCATCACGCCGCCGGAGATCGAGGAGCTCCACCGGCGCGGCATCACGCGGATCTACCATCCGAACGACGGGATCGCCCTGGGGCTCAACGGCATCATCGACGACATGATCAGCCGCTGCGACTACTCGACGATCGACGGCGTCGACTTCGCGAAGCTGGCCGGGAAGCCAAGCCTCGCACCGTACGAGATGGCGAAGGTGATCACCTACATCGAAGACCGCCGCGAGTTTCCGTTCGCGGTGACCGGGAAGGCGGTCCCGGTCCTCGGGATCACCGGCACCGGCGGCGCCGGGAAGTCCTCGCTCATCGACGAACTCCTCCTCCGGTTCCACCGGTACTACCCGGAGAAGCGCGTGGCCCTGGTCTCCGTCGACCCGACCAAGAAAAAAAACCAGGGGGCGCTCCTCGGGGACCGGATCCGGCTCGGTTCGGCGGTCTACCAGAACTTCTACGTCCGCTCGCTCGCGACCCGGGACTCGGCCAACGAGCTCTCGCCGGAGATCCGGAAGGTCGTTGAGTTTCTGCGGTCTCAGCCTTTTGACCTGGTGCTGGTGGAAACCTCCGGCATCGGCCAGGCGTCCGACGAGATCACGAAGGTCGCGAACAAAACCCTCTACGTCATGACCCCAGAGTACGGAGCGTCGACGCAGCTCGAGAAGATCGAGATGCTCGAGGTCGCGGACTTCATCGCCGTGAACAAGTTCGAGAAGCCGCGCTCCGAGGACGCGCTCCGGGACGTCCGGAAGCAGTACCGCCGGAACCGGAACCTCTTCGCGAACCATCCGGGGTCGCCGGCCGACGGCGAGCTCCCGATCTATGGCACCATGGCGTCGAAGTTCAACGACGTCGGCGTCAACGCTCTCTTCAAGGACCTCGTGAAGGCCGTCGATTTTAACCACAACCCGGAGCTCGAGAAGATCCCGGCGGACCGGGCCCCGGAGAAAAAGCTCTCCGTCATCCCGGCCTCCCGGATCAACTACCTCCGCGACATCGCGGAGACCGTCGCCACTTACAACCGGCGCGCCCTCGAAGCGGTGGAGAAGCTCCGGCGCTACGAAGTCCTCGCGGCGGCGGGCGCGCTCGTCTCCGAAAACAAGGAACTCGTGGCGCTCATGGCGGGGCTCGAGGCTGAACTTGGCGCCGAGCTAGCGGAGGTCCGCGCGTTCGACACGGTCATCGACCAGTACACGAAGGGTGAGTACACGTACGTAGTCCGCGGGAAGAACATCAAGGCGAGCACGAAGTACACGTCGCTTTCCCAGCAGCGGATCTCGAAGGTCGGCTTCCCGAAGTTCCACTACGCGTCCGACAAGCTGCGGTTCATCCGGGCGCAGAACCTCCCCGGCTTCTACCCGTTTGCCGCCGGCGTCTTCCCGTTTAAGCGGGCCGACGAGGATCCGAAGCGGCAGTTTGCCGGCGAAGGCGGCCCGAAGCGGACGAACGCGCGGTTCCACTACCTCTCCAAGAACGACTCGGCAAAGCGCCTGTCCACGGCCTTCGACTCGGTCACCCTGTACGGGGAGGACCCGGATCCGCGGCCGGACATCTACGGAAAGGTCGGCGAGTCGGGGGTGTCCATCTGCACCCTCGACGACATGATGGAGCTCTACAAGGGCTTCGACCTCACGTCGCCGTCGACGTCCGTGTCGATGACGATCAACGGCCCGGCCCCGATCATCCTCGCGATGTTCATGAACACCGCGATCAACCGCACGCTTCCCGAGGGGGAACAGGAGAACCACGAGAAGACGGTCGCGGTCATGCGCCAGGTCCGGGGGACGGTCCAGGCCGACATCCTCAAGGAAGACCAGGCGCAGAACACCTGCATCTTCTCCCTCGAGTTCGCGCTTAAGATGATGGGCGACGTGCAGGAGTTCTTCTGCAAGCACAAGATCAAGAACTACTACACGGTGTCGATCTCCGGCTACCACATCGCCGAGGCCGGGGCGAACCCGATCACGCAGCTCGCACTCACGCTCTCGAACGGCTTCACCTTCGTCGAGTACTACCTGAGCCGCGGCATGCACATCGACGACTTCTGCGAGAACCTCTCGTTCTTCTTCTCGAACGGCCTCGACCCCGAGTACACGGTCCTGGGCCGCGTCGCCCGGAAGATCTGGGCCGTCGCGATGAAGGAGAAGTACGGCGCCTCGGAGAAGTCGCAGAAGCTCAAGTACCACATCCAGACCTCAGGGCGATCGCTCCACGCGCAGGAGATCGACTTCAACGACATCCGGACAACGCTCCAGGCCTTCCTGGCGCTCTCCGACAACTGCAACTCGCTCCATACGAACGCCTACGACGAGGCGATCACGACGCCGACCGAGGAGTCGGTCCGCCGGGCGATGGCGATCCAGCTCATCATCAACCGGGAGTACGGCCTCAACAAGCCGGACAATCCGCTCCAGGGCTCCTACATCGTCGACGAACTCGCCGAGATCGTCGAAGCCGCCGTCCTCGCCGAGTTCGAGCGCATCTCCGACAAGGGCGGCGTCCTCGGGGCGATGGAGTCGATGTACCAGCGCGGGAAGATCCAGGAGGAGTCGCTCTACTACGAGACCCTCAAGGACTCCGGCGAGTTTCCGATCATCGGGGTGAACACGTTCCTTCCGGAGACGCACGCCGAGTGGAAGTCGATCGAGCTCTCCCGGGCTTCGGAGGCGGAGAAGAACGACCAGATCGACCGTCTGAACAGCTTCATGCACCGGAACGCCGCGAAATCTGCCGAGTGCCTCCGGCGCCTCCGCGACACGGCCCTGACCGGCGGAAACATCTTCGAAGAGCTCCTGACGACGGTTCGCTACTGCAGCCTCGGGCAGATCACCGCCGTGCTTTACGAGGTCGGCGGCCGCTACAGAAGGAATATGTGATGAAGAAGTCGAAGATCTACACACGGACCGGGGACGCGGGCGAAACGGGCCTCGTGAGCGGCAACCGGACACTGAAGTCGGATCTTCGCATCGACCTCTATGGCGAGCTCGACGAACTGAACTCCCGGATCGGCTTCTGCTGCGCCCAGCTCACCACCGAGCTCGAGCTCCAGCAGACCGTGAACTTCCTTCACCATGTGCAGTCGGCGATCTTCGACCTCGGATCGAACCTGGCCTGCGAAGTCGAACACCGGGCGACGTATCAGCTCCCGCAGATCTCCGACGAGTTCGTCGGCGACCTCGAGCTCGAGATCGACAAGCTCGACGCGGACCTCGAGCCGCTCAAGAACTTCATCCTCCCCGGCGGTT
>JBILTI010000201.1:0-4622 GCA_044371595.1 Bacteriovoracaceae bacterium | reverse complement strand
CAGGCGTTCGATGCGAACGTTGACGCGGGAAATGTCCACCTCAACGACGTCCCGGACATCTGGTTCGATCTTGCATCGGTGACGAAGCCCCTCACGAACTCCCTCGCGTACTTCCTCGATCCGTCTAGCTTCGATCCGGACATGCGCCTCTGCCTCAACCACCAAGGCGGGCTCCCGGCCTGGGGTCTCCTACCGGATCGTGGCTGGCGCGAGCAACTCCTCGCGTACCCGGTGCGCGAAAGCGAGACGCTGTACTCCGACTTCTCCGCGCTCCGAGTAATGCTCGAGCTCGAGCGGAAGGGGATCGACCTGAAGGAGCGCTGCGGGGCGATCTGGGACTCGGAGGTTGCCTTCTGGACCGACGTCCCCGAGGGCGCCTTCGTAGTGCAGACCGGGTACAAGATGGGCCGGCCGAACTTCGGCTACGTCCACGATCCGAACGCCTGGACGATCCAGGGGTTTTGCTCCCACGCGGGCCTCTTCGCCACGACCGCAGGCCTTTGCCGGACGCTTCTGCGGTACGAGGCACAGGCTGGCCTCCTCGATGCGGTCCGCGCGGACCTCGCGCGGCACGAGAACCGCTTTGCCTACGGCTGGGACCGGGTCTTTAACCCGCAGGAGACGCTGGCCGGCAAGGGGTGCGGACCTTCGACCTTTGGGCACCTGGGCTTCACCGGAACCTCCGTCTGGATCGATCCGGACCGGCGGCGGGGCCACGTCATCCTCACCAACGCCGTAAAGCACCACTGGTACGACAAGGCCAACCTTAACGATCTCCGAAAGGCCCTGGGCGAAGCGATCTGGGCCGGGACGTTGTAATCTTTTTACAAAGTCCCCCGACGGAAGGGTTTTGCCTGTATGGTGACCGCGATGAAAACCCTCGCCCTCTTCCTTAGCTTCTCTGCCTCCGCTTCCCTGGCCGGGGTCGCCGTCGTCGCCGACCTCGACGACACGATCAAGATCATGAACGTCGCAAACAAGCCGCGCGCGACCTACAACGGGATCTTCGGACGGAAGGTCTTCGCGGGCATGCCCGAGTTCCTCGCCGAGGCGGGGGAGTAGGCGGCCGAGCTCCACGTCGTCTCGGCGTCCCCCACGGTCATCCGCCCGAGCGTCGTCGAAACGCGCGCCCTGAACGGCATCGACGTCGATTCGATCACGCTCCGGAATCCGCTCCTCCGGGAGGGGAAGATCCGCTACAAGGTCGCCGCCATCGCGCGGATCATCGAAGCTTCGGGCCACGACGTCATCCTGATCGGAGACGACGTCGACAAGGATCCGGAGATCTTCGCCGTGCTCCGGTAGCGCTTCCCGGATCGGATCCTCGCGGCCTACGTCCACGTCGTCCGAAACCGGCCCATCCCGGCGGGTTCGGAGACCTATTACACCACCGCCGATCTCGCCCTGCGCAAGTTCCTCGTGGGCCGCATGGACCTCGACTCCACGGCCCGGGTCTTCTCCCGGCCCGTGAGCGAAGAGTACCTCGGGGATGTCATTCCCGGCTTCGCCCACTGTCCCGACGAGTACGACCGCTGGGACTGGCAGCTCGCCACGGTGTTCGCCGACGAGGCCTCGGTGCTGATGGAGAACCTCGTTTCCTAATGCGCTACGGGGAAGAGTTGATTTTTTTGACTCGCGCCGACAAGCATCTGAAATATCGAAGCAAAGTAAGACTTTGAAAGTTTTCGTTGCGGCGCCTTTCAAGCTTTAATGTCGGCGATGAAAAACATCATTATTAGCATTCTCTTTGTCGTTTCCCTTTCCGTTAACGCGTCGGTCGCGATCTTGAGTGACCTCGACGACACGATCAAGATCACCGAGGCCGGCGGGAACCCGACGGACATCATCGACGACGACGTGTACACCGGCATGCCCGAGTTCTTCCGGGGCGCGAAGGCGTACGCGGCCGACCTCTACATCCTCTCGGCCTCGCCGTCGTTCATGCGCGGGAAGATCGAAGAGACCCTCGCTAAGCGCGGGATCAAGTACAAGGCCCTCATCCTGCGGCGTAACGTCTTCGAGGACAAGTTCGACTACAAGGTCCGCGAGATCCGCCGGATCATGGACGCAACATCCGAGGACTTCGTGTTCGTCGGCGACGACCTCGGCAAGGACCCGGAGGTTTACGCGGAGATCGCGCGCCTCTACCCGGCCCGGTTCCTCGGAAGCTACATCCACGTCGTCAACGGCCGCCGCTTTCCGACTCGTGAAAACGTTCCCTACTTCACAAGCTTCGACCTGTCCCTCCGCGAGCACATGACGTTCCGGCTCGACGCCGCCTGGGTCGAGAAGATCGCCGCCGTCCTCCTCCGCGAGCGCGACCTCGAGTACGTGTTTCCGATCGAAGCCCAATGTCCGACCGCCGCCACCGTCTGGGAGTGGCAGGTGCGGACCGTCTTCCAGCGCGAGGCCCTGGCGCTCGCCGACCGCTTCACGAAGTTTTGCCAAGCGCGCCGGTCAGTTAATATTCTGAACTAAGAAAGTGCCCAAACCTTTTTCGTTCCTGTTAAAATAGCGGGAAACGAAAAAGGATTTTTGGCATGGACCTCTCGCACCTGATCTCGCAGGCCGACCTGATCAAGCGTCGCGCCGACATCAAGAAAGTCTTCTTCTATCGCATCTGCGGGGCCGGGATGGGTCCCGCCGCGGTGCTGGTCAAGCAGGCCGGGTTCGACGTCCACGGCGCCGACTCCGCGTACTACCCGCCGATGAGCACCTTCCTGGAGACCACCGGGATCCCGCTGTATAAGCTCGACGAGGTCACCTCGGAGTTCCTGAAGGGTTACGACCTGATCGTCGTCGGAAACTCGGTCTCCGGCAAGGCCGAGGCGGCGCGCATGATTGAGCAGTGCGGGGTTCCGTTCACGTCCTTCCCGTCGGCCCTGGGGTCCCTCGTTCTGAAGGACAAGAACGTCGTCGGCATCGCCGGCACCCACGGCAAGACGACGACCACCTACTTCATGACGCAGATGCTGGAAAAGCTCGGCCAGAACCCCGGCTATCTCGTCGGCGGGATCATCGAAGGCCGCGATCCGGCCAAGCTCGGGGACAAGTACTTCGTGATCGAGTCCGACGAGTACGACTCCGCCTATTTCCACAAGATCTCGAAGTTCCGCCTCTACGAACTGAAGAACATGATCCTCACGAGCCTCGAGTACGACCACGCCGACATCTTCGCCTCGGTCGAGAAGATCGAGGACGAGTTCCGCGCGATTTTGCCGGACCTCCGCTCAACCCTCGTCTTCAACCAGGAGTACGCGTCGGCGATGAAGCTCTACCGCGAGTACGCGGGGAAGAACCCGAACCAGAAGTGGTTTCTCTACGGCGCGGGCTCCGGGGCCGGGCCCCACGACGTGCGGACGTTCGAGAACGGCAGCGAGTTCGCGGTCACGTGGAACGGCGAGACGCTTCCGTTCGCGTCTAGCGTCGTGGGCCAGCACAACGTGCTGAACCTCACGAGCTGCGTCATCTTCCTCCTCGCCGAAGGCTTCCGTCCCGCCGACGTTCAGCGCGCCGCCCGGGAGATCGGCATGGTCAAGCGCCGCCAGGAGGTGCGCGGAACCTACAAAGAAATGACCGTCGTCGACGACTTCGCCCACCACCCGCGAGCGATCACAGTGACCCTCGACGCGATCCGGGCCCGGTTTAAGGGGAAGAAGATCGTCACGATCTTCGAACCGATCTCCGCGACGGCCCGCTCGTCGATCTTCCAGGCCGAGTTCCGCGACTCGCTCGCCGGCTCGGACAAGGTGATCATCGCCAAGGCGAGCATCCCGACCACGGCGCTGAACGGCCAGGACCTCGACGTCGATCTCCTGGCCCGCGAGCTCGCCGACCGCGGCCGGCCCGCGGCTTGTGTGACGACGCTCGCGGACCTCCGGCGGACGATCGATCAGTACAACGAGAAGGGGAGCGTGCTTCTGGTGCTTAGTAACCGGACGTGCCTGGGCCTCTGGGAGTCGAGCTTTGTTCAAGAACTTACGCCGTAGCGCGGTCGCCCTCTTCGTCGGCGTCGGCGCGCTGAGCTCCTGCGCCTCCTCTTCCATCAACTGGGAAGGAGACCTCCGGAAGCACGCGAAGAGCTACATGCACGCGTTCGACGACTTCCGGCGGAAGGTCTGCGTGCCAAAGGCCGAGGCGCTCTTCGATCAGTACCTCCTCGACTACCGAGGGCAGGGCTACTGGATCCCCGAGCTCGAGAACGACGTCGACGTCGAAACCATCCGCTCGCTCCTCCCGCACATGGAGCGCAAGCTGGCGTGGATTCGGGGTCAGCGCGAGCAGGTCGAAAAGCAGGGGATCCCCGGGCCCGGCGTGACCCGCGAGGCCCGCGCGCGCCTGAACCGGCTCCTCGCCCTGAAGAAGACCGAGCTCTCGCCCGACGAGGCACAGCGGACCGGGGCACGGAAGGAGTCGCTCAAGCTCCTCGGCGACTTCCTGAAGAGCTACGAGACTCTCGTGAAGAAGGTTTCGTTCCTCTCGAGCTTCCAGTATCCGGTGGACCACCTGAAGAACCGGAAGGTCCACGACAGCTTCCGCGAGAAGGAGGACCCGGAGTCGGTGAAGATCGCCAACTACACGTTCCTCTACCGGAAGCTCCTCGAGGACGGCGCCTATAACAA
>JBILTI010000317.1:0-3504 GCA_044371595.1 Bacteriovoracaceae bacterium | reverse complement strand
CCCCGGCGGCTAACTACGCCCCCCCGTACGTGGGGGGCCCGCGGGGCCGGGGACCCCGGGCCTACGACGCAGAACGGGATAACGTGGACGCGCGAATCGGGAACCCCGGCGAGGACGGCCGACGAGCGCTTCAGGTTCGGACTCGAGCAGACGAAAAAGTCGTAGGCGTCGAGGGACCGCGAGAAGTGGAGGTTGTAGGCGTCGCGGAGCAAGACCTGGTTGATGATGTCGCTGTGATAGACCCCGACGACCTTGGTCCGGGACCCCCGCAGAAGGCCCTTCGCCCACACCACCAGCTCGTGGGCGAAGGGGTGCGGGAGGTGCACTAACACGAAGTCCGGCCGCTCCTGCTGGAGGTAGCGGCGAAACTCCCGGAAGTAGCTGAGGGAGAACGGCGACGAGCGGAGCTTCAGGTCTTCGCGGCCCTGGAGCACCCGCTCGCCGAAGCGCCCCCGGTAGACGGCGTTCTCGCGGCCGAGGGCCAGGACGGTGACCTCGTCGCCGCGGTCGCGGAAGGCGCGGCTGAAGAATTCGGCGACGAGCTCGAGGCCCCCGTGGGCCGGCGGATAGTACTTCGAGAGCTGGAGGATCCTCACTGGCTATCTTCGAGGCGCTTAAGCACCAGGAGCGTCGAGACGATCGTCAGGACCACGCCGAAGAGGCCCGTGTAGTAGGCCCGGTTCTCCGGGAACCGGTCCTTCTCGACGAAGACCGTATCCCCGGGCCGCAGCGTGTACGCGTGGGCCGCGCCGTCGCCGCCGTCGACGAGGTTGAACTCGCGGCGCTGGAGGCCCCCCTCCTCGAGGCGGTTGACGACGACCTCCGAGAGGTCCGCGGAGCCGTTACCGCCGCCGGCGAACGAAAGGCCCTTGATGAGCTTCGTGTCCACCGGAATGTAGTGAAGCCCGGGACGGTGGACCTCTCCCCAGATGTGGACGGGCATGAGCGTCTTGTTCTTCGTCGTCGGCGAATAGAAGACGGCGCCGGAGCTCTTGCCGATGTCACGCACCTCCGACGGAAGTGCGAGGTCCTGGAGGTCGATGTCCGCGGCGCCGGAAAAGCTCGGGCCTAGGAAGGCGGCGACGAGGATCGCCGATGGAATTTTTTTTATGACGTGGATATGCATGCTAAAATCTTAAAAGATGATTTATTTAAAGACAATTTTTCCCGGAATCCCGAAACTTGAGTAAAACTCTCGCGCGTCCCCTCTTATTCCTTAACTATTCGCTGGTCGCGGTGATCTTCGCGCTGAACTTCCTTGGCATCCCGGCGCTGAAGTGGGTCTACCCCGTCGCCGCCCTGGCGGCCCTCGTCACCGTCGCGAGCTTCGAGCTCGCGATCACCCTCCCGCTGCTCCTCACCTGGTGCTTCCTCGAGGGCCAGGCGCGGGTCGTGTGGAGCTACCACCCGGTCTTCCGCCTTCTCTTCGACATCCTGGTCGGAGCAGCGATCCTCCGGACGCTGCTCGCGCGCCGCCGGGTCGACGTCCAGAACCTGCTGCCCCGGCCCCTCCTTATCCTGCTCCTGCTCCACGTCCTCTGGTACGGTGTGGAGGTCCTGAATCCGAACGCGGTGAGCTACTTCGCGCCGGTCGCCGCGACGAAGATCTACATCTTTCCGTTCCTGATGTTCTGGATGTTCCGGATGAACCCCGAAGCCTTCGGTGTCGAGAACCTCGCCCGGCTCACCCGCGCGGCCCTGGTCCTCGTGGCCCTCGAAGCGCTCCTCTCCCTGTACCAGCTGTCGGCCGGGGACGGCCTGGTCCGGAGCATCTCTCCCTCGTACCTCGCGGCGATGAAGACCGACGTCTTCGTCGGCGTCGACTTCCGCCCCTTCGGGACGATGTTCGCCCCCGGCGTCGTGGGCGTGTACCTCTTCCTCTCCGCCGGCCTCCTCTTCCTCCGGGATCGCTTCTCGAAGCGCGCCGTGGTTCTCATAAGCCTCCTCCTAGTGCTCCTCGGAGTCACGATCCTCGGATCCCAGGTTCGGTCGGCGCTGGTGAAGTACCTCCTCCTCCTCGCCGCCGCCGCGGGGATCCTCTTCTTCACGAGTCCGCCGCCGCGGCTGCGCCGTCCGTTCCTGGCGCTCCTCACGCTCTTCGCCGCAGGCGCCCTAGCCCTCGCCGTCGGCCGGCCCCCGTCCGGGGACGCCGCGGTGAGCATCGAGCGCGGCCTCGAGCGCTGGAAGATGATCGACAGCTTCGAGGCCTTCAAGGCCCGCCGGGCGGGCCCCGGCATGGCGCTCGTCATCGCCCGGGGCCGGCTTGCGGAGTTCCCCCTGGGCCTCGGGCCTGGGGTGACCGGCGCCGCGAGCTCCGTCAGCAGGGAGGCGCTCGACCGGGATCCGCTCTACGACCGGGAGACGTTCTGGGGGTACGATAACCTCTTCCTGAGCCTCGTTGTCGAGTTCGGGTACGGAGCGGTCTTCTACGCGCTCCTCGTGCTGGGAGTTCCGCTCGTCCTCCTCCGGCGCGCCGTCCGGCTCCTACGCGCCGGTGACCGCTACCGCTGCCGGGTCACGGCCATTGCGTTTACGCAGCTTTCGATTATTCTCTTAGGGAACTGGGGCGCCATTGGCCTCCCGTATAATCCGGAGTCATTCTTCTTCTGGCTCTGGGCCGCCGTAGGCCTCAACGTGAGTACGACTGATGTTTCCGCCTGAGATCCAACGAATCATCTCCACCTACCTGATCCTCGGCGTGATCCCCCTCGACAAGGTCCTCCACCTCGTCGTCGGGGCGGCCGCAGCGATCGCCCTCCGCGGCGCGGGCCGCTCGTTCCGGACCGTCTTCCTTCTCACCGCGGGGCTCGCGCTAGGGAAGGAGGCCATCGATGCGTTCACGCTCAACAGCTCGCTCGCGGAACAGGGCC
Source organism: Bacteriovoracaceae bacterium (assembly GCA_044371595.1). Taxonomy (GTDB): domain Bacteria; phylum Bdellovibrionota; class Bacteriovoracia; order Bacteriovoracales; family Bacteriovoracaceae; genus Peredibacter. The sequence continues at coordinate 634 of JBILTI010000317.1, read as the reverse complement.
TCGACGTCGCGGTCACTCTCGCCTACCCGACGCTGATGTACGGGATCCACCGGTTAAAGGGGGCGCTCGCTCACTCGAAGTGAGGCGCGTGGCCCACGATCGGTAGTTCGTCAACGCAGCGCTCGATCTCCAGCTCGTCGAAGATCCGGTCGTCGAAGAGGTAGAAGCCGATGTAGCAGATGAAGAGCAGGAACCCGACCAGGACCGCGGAGAAGAGCGCGATCCACGTGAGCGAGCTGCGTTTGAACGCCGTGACCCCCGGGCCGTAGGCCTCGAAGTGCACGTCGGAGCCGATCGAGGAGAGCCTGAAGCGCAGGGCGACGAGCTTCGATTCGAGGAGCTTCAGGTATTCGAGGTCCGGCTTCAGTACGATGAGCTCGTTCTCGAGGACGGCCTTCCGTGAAAAGAGCTCGTCGAGCTCCTCCTTCGCCTGTTCGTTCTGCGCCCGAAGCTTCCGCACCTGCGCGCCGGTGACCCGGTAGTCGAACTCCATCGCGCTCTTGTTCCCCTTCTGGGTGTCGATGAAGCTGTCGTCGAGCCGCAGGTTACGGCTGACGTTTCCGATCTTCGCGAGTTCGGCCTCGTTCGCCGCGAGCTCGGCCTGCAGCTTCGCGAGGATCACCGCATCGGTCTC
>JBILTI010000198.1:0-4662 GCA_044371595.1 Bacteriovoracaceae bacterium | reverse complement strand
GGACCAGCCGATGATGTCCGCCCCGGTCTTCTGGTACAGCGTCTGGGACTCGCGGGCCGGGGACATCATCCTGACAGACCTCAACAAGGATAACCCCCAGTGCGCCGTCGGCAACGTCACCTCAAAGACGTTCCACGACTACCTCACCGATGGGTCGCTCCCGAGCCGCCTCAAGAACTGCAGCGCTTTGAACCTCGTGAGCAACGGCCCGAACAACTTCACCTGGACCACCGTCGACCCCGACATCGGCATCGCCCGGGCCGGGGACACGATGACGTCGCAGAAGGCGAACCGGATCCAAAAGTGGATCGTCAAGGAGGAGTCCCGGGTGGAGGTGATCCGATGAGAACGCTCAACGAACGCGGCGTCGGCCTCCTCGAGGTCATGGTGGGCTTCGGCCTCCTCGGGGTCGGCGCGGTCATCATCTTCAACGGCGTCGACTTCATCAGCGAGAAGAAAGAGGTCATCGACAAGGGCGCGGTCCAGGAGGCCCTCATCACGAGCATCCTCGAGTCCGTCCGCGCGAACGTGGCGCGCGAGAAGGTCGACTTCGCCCCGAACGATTTCCTCGACCGGAACACGTACGCGCGAGTCCTGCCGAGCCTCAGGCTCTGCTGGGTGAACGACGGCTTCGTGCCCGTCGAAGCGTACCCGTCGTGCCCGGGCCGCGTCGGCTACGTCGTCACCCCGCTCAAGATCGGGACGATGGAGTTCCGGGGGCTCCACAAGGTCACCCTCCGAATCACGCACCAGCAGCTGTTCCCAAAGACCTACCGGCAATACGAATTCATCGTGAAGGACCCATGAGAGAGAACCAACACGGCTTCAGCCTCGTCGAGATGATGGTCACGGCGCTCCTGATGGGGGGCCTCGGCATCGCCGCCTTTAACATCTTCGACTACAACCGCCGGGAGACCGCCCGCCTGACGGAAGACATCCAGGCGACGATCAGCAAGTACGGCGGCGGCAAGGTCCTGAACCTCGACCTCATGGCCGCCGAGCCGACGTTCAACTTCCTGAACGTCCGCGACGACGCGGGGAGGCCCTTCTTCGTCCTCGCCCCGAACGAACTCTGCGTCGCGAACTGCGACCGCACGGTGACCCTCCGGGCGCCGGCCGGCGGGAGCGGGACCTCGAAGTCGATGTTCTTCGTCGTCCGGCGCGGCTACAAGGACGAGATGCAGAAGTTCAGCGTGAACCCCGAAAAGACCTTCTCGGGTGGGCCGGCCTTCGCGTATGCTGGCATCAACCGCGACCACGCAGACAAGAGCGCCTCGAGCCTCTCGATAAGCAAGTCGAACATCGGCCCGACGTCGCCGTGGGAGCAGAACCGCGTGCTCCTGCTCACCTCGGAGATGAGCTTCTACGACTGCCGGAACTCGGTCCTCGGGGGGGACGCGTGCAACATCACGTGCACGCCGCCGGGGAAGTGCGACTTCGTGGGGAAGCGCCCGCTGCGGTTCCTGGGCCGGGTCAACGACAACGAGAGCGACCTCGGAGAGGTCACGGTCCGCGGGCAGCCGAACCTTCTCCTCCGGGACTATAAGATCTGTCGCCCGGACTCGTCGATGCGCTGCAGCTCGCATATCGATATCGGCCTCATCCGCTCGGCCGAGACGTTCATGAAAAAGCTCCCGTACCTTCCAGGGATGGACAACCGCGCGTACCTGTCGCCGGTGGACGTCATCGAGTACCAGCTGAAGCGCCCCACGTTCAGCTCCCCGGACCACCAGACGCAGCTCATCCGCACGCGCTACAAGCTCGTCGGCAACGAGCTCGTCCCCGACGTCTCGACGGCGATCGTCACCGGCGTCGCCGAGATCATCTTTAAACGAAGAAACGTTTCGAATCCGCTCATCGAGTATCGGATCCGGAAAGTCAGCATGCGCAAAAGCGTGAAGTAAAAGAGAGGACCACATGAAACAGTACGTCGTCTACCTTACCCTCCTCGCGTCCCTTCCGGCACTGGCCCAGTTCACCGTTTCGCCGTTCGGCGCCGCGGGCCCGTCGGCCCCGCCCAACGGCGACGGCGACAACTCCGAGTGCGGCCCGGGCAAGAGCTGCTCGCTCGAGGTCACGATCAGGCCCTTCTGCTTCGGGACGAACCTCCGCTCGTACCCGGTCGACGTGCAGATGGATCCGACGAAGAAGATCTTCGCGAATCTCGCCGTGACGAGCTCCGAGGATGCCGGGAAGGGCGACAACTTCGTCATCGGCTTTCCGGGGCAGCTGACCTTCGACGCCTCCGGCTCGCACGTCAACTGCTCGTTCGCCGAGGGCCAGGACCCGGCGACGGCCGGCAACAAGCAGATGAGGTGCTTCATCCCGTGGCTCGAAAAGAGCTTCGACTACACGCTCGGCGAGTGGAAGTCTCGGGTGAACCCGTACACGAACCACGCCCACCCGGCCTGGTCCGGCGACTTCGTGAAGTACAGCGGTATCGGGATGCCGGCGAAGCTCAACGCGGGCCAGGGGAAGGACATCGACGAGGAGGTCACCTGCCTCTACCGCTTCACGAAGTATAACTTCAACGGCGTCGTGATCCCGAACTCCGTGAACTGCTACTTCCCGTCGCGGCTCCCGGATCTGTCGTCGCAGGTCTCCGTCACGAAGGACGGCGCGCCGGCGAACGTCACGGTCACGGCCTACGTGAACTCGGTGAAGATCCGGTTCAAGGGGAAGATCAACGCGCTCCCGGAGACCCGGCCCTTCAAGCACGGGAAGATGGTCCTCGAGAAGGCCCCGAACTACGCGCTCTCCTTCTCCCAGCCGGGCACGGCGACGACGTCGGCGTTCTTTAACCCCTACGTCCCGACCGAGAACGGCGACGACGGCTCGCGCCGGACGATCCTCCACGTGAGCGAGGGCGAAGAGTTCGACGCCAACAACGGCTACCAGAGCTTCACGGCCCAGGTGAAGTTCCCGGGAATGGAGGGCTTCTGCGGCGGCTTCTACTCGCCGCTGATGCTCTTCTTCGGCGACAAGCTCCCGAAGTTCAACGGCGTCTCCGCGTTCCGGCTCTTCAAGATCCCGGAGGGAACGCCGGTCCACTGGCCCGAGCGGAACGCCCCGGGGTACTTCCTCGCGCGGCTCCAGGCCGGGGAGACGGCGATCGCCTCCTATAAGCAGCTCTTCGGCCAGGACGAGTCCTTCGGCAACGGCTTCGAGGCCCTCAAGGCCCACGACGACGACAAGGACGGCGTGATCTCGGCGAAGGATAAGATCTGGGCCGAGCTCTACCTCTGGAACGACGCCAACGGCGACGGCTTCTCCCAGCCGGACGAGCTGAAGCGCCCGAAGGCCCTGGGCCTCGAGAGCGTCTCGCTCGCCTACACGACGAAGGACGAGTCGAAGTTCGGCCAGCGCGCGATAGCCCGCGAGAAGGGCACGTTCACCTTCAAGAAGAAGGGAAAGCGCGCGACCGGAAACGTCTACGACATGTGGTTCGCGCCGTACAAGCAGCAGTAACCAACACGTTCACCGAGGGGCCCTCCTGAACTGGGCCCCTTTTTTATTTCAGGGGGGGGGAACGTTCTTCCCCTTCCACTCGTCGCGGACGCAGAAGTTGTTCCCGTGGTTGTGCGTCGTGAGAAAGAGCTGGCGCTGGAAGCAGGACCACTTATTCGGAAACTCTCCGACCGGCGCGCACGAGTGGTAGAGCGCCTCGGCGGTCGCGAGCTCTCCGGCCCGCTTCTCCGCGCACGCCTTGTAATAGGATTCGAGGACGCACACCCAGTGCCGGTCCTCGCAGTCGTAGATCAGGAAGGCGCCGGCCTCGTACTTGTCGGAGATGATGTCCCGGCGGACGTCGAAGCCGGTAGAGATTTTCTCCTCCTGGGCGCAGAGGCCAACGCTTCCCAAAGCGAGGATCAGGATTAGCGAGAGTTTGCTCATCATGACGACCTCATCGGTGAAAAGACCGATCTCTGGAGTTTGTTTTGTACACCAAACAAACTTCAACAAAATCGATAATTTGACTTCATGCTAAAAATAGGTGTGTTTTTGCCCTAATTAGGATAGGATCAGGTAACACTTAAAGTAAGGCAAAATTAGGCGTATTTCAATGATCAAGATCAATCGGAAAGTCGAGTATGCCCTCATGGTGCTCCAGCTCATGAAAGAGAAGGGACCGGCGGAGCTGACCACGGCCCGCGAGGTCTGCGACCGGTTCGAGACGCCGTTCGACACCACCGCTAAGGTGATGCAACAGATGAACGGCGCCGGGATCCTCCACTCCCAGAAGGGTGTGAAGGGCGGCTATACCCTCGCCCGGGACCTCTCCCAGGTAAGCTACCGCGAGCTCGCCGAGCTCGTTGAGGGCAAGGCCTTCATGATGGACTGCCACGACGGCCCCTGCGACCTCTTCCACAAGTGCAACATCTCGCAGCCGATCAAGCGCCTCAACGATTACCTGCTCACGATCTTCTCCGCGCTGACGCTGAACGAGCTCCTCGCGGAGGATAACCTCTTGGCGCTGAAGCGGCTCCCGGAGAAGAAAGTCGATCACTGCCCGCTAGTAGACACGCGCGCCCGCGACGAGGTGGAACCATGAAGATTGAAGAAAAACTCCAGGACAACTATAAATACGGCTTCGTCACGGACATCGAGCGCGAGGAGTTCCCGAAGGGCCTGTCCGAGGACATCGTCCGTCTCATCTCGCAG
>JBILTI010000197.1:0-4669 GCA_044371595.1 Bacteriovoracaceae bacterium | reverse complement strand
CATTCGCATTTGCGTGACTGAAACAGTTTTCATCGATGACCTTATTTCGCTTGATACAGTGTTGCTTGCGGCGCACAAGACTGATTATAATTTAATATTAATGCGCTAACCTGTATAGTGTTTGAGCATTTTAATGGAGGACTGCGTGGTCACGGAAAACGAAATTCGCCCGAAGGAAATCTTCGATAAGTACCTCGAGCTCAGCAAAAAAGACGGCGCAAAACTCGATCCCACGAAGTTCGCGACGATAAGCTGCCCCGCCTGCAAAAGCACCCGTCCCGCCCGAGACCTCGAGAAGTTCGGCTTTTCGTTCGACCGCTGTGGCGAATGCGGCACCCTCTTCTGTAACCCGCGACCGACCGCGTCCCAGCTGAAAGAGTTCTACGTCCACTCCGAGTCCGCGGCCTTTTGGTCGAAGGAATTCCTTCCCAAGGTCGAGGCGGCCCGGAAGGAGAAACTCGTTAAGCCGAAGGTCCGGGAGATCGTAAAGTTTCTCCAGGAACGACGGCGCGCCCCGAAGCGGATCTGCGACATCGGCGCGGGCCACGGATTCGTCCTCGAGGAGCTCGCAAAGGACCTTCCGGAGGCCACGTACTACGCGATCGAGCCGGACGCGAATAGCTGCGCCGTGCTCCGGTCGAAGAATTTCCTCGTGACCCAGGGCCTCCTCGGCGAATCCGACTCGTGGGCCGGGACGATCGACTTCGCGACCTGCTTCGAGGTCTTCGAACACGTCTTCTCCCCGGAGACCTTCGTCCGGGACACCTTCGACCTCCTCGCCCCGGGCGGCCTCGTGCTCTTCACGACCCTGAGCTGCGACGGCTACGACATCGCGACCCTCCGGGAGACCTCGAAGGCGATCTCACCGCCGCATCATCTCAACTTCTTTAGCCATCAGGGCTTCCGCACGCTCCTCGAGAAGGTCGGCTTCTCCCGCGTCGAGATCGCCACCCCCGGGAAGCTCGACGTCGACATCGTCCTAAACTCCGGAAGCCGGAACGACTTTCTGGAAGTCCTCCGGAAGCGAGGCCCGGAGGCCGTCGCGGCCTTCCAGGAGTTCCTCGCCACGAACAACCTCTCCTCGCACACCTGGATCTGGGCGCAGAAATGAAATACGTAAAGATTGCCGTCACCTCCGATTCCTTCTCCTTCCACCCGGTCCTGCGGGAGCGCCTGAGCGCCCTGTTCCCCGGCGCGAAGTTCAAGAGCAACAAGGTGAAGTTCACCAAGCCCGAGCTGATCGAGTACCTTCGGGGCTGCGACGGCGCCGTGATCGGCCTCGAGAGGATCGACGCCGAGGTCATCGACGCGCTCCCGGAGCTCCGGATCATCTCGAAGTACGGCGTCGGGATCGACAACCTCGACCTCGACCACATGAAACGAAAGGGCATCCGCCTCGGCTGGACCGCCGGGGTCAACAAGAATTCCGTGAGCGAGCTCGCGATCGGAAAGATGATTTCGATGTCCCGTAACCTGTTCTTCTGCGGCACGAAGCTCAAGAACCGGATCTGGGAAAAAGACGGCGGCCGGGAGTTGAGCGAGCTCACGGTCGGAATCCTTGGCGTGGGCCACGTCGGGAAAGAAGTCATTCGGAAGCTCCAGGTCTTCGGGCCGCGGATCGTCGCGAACGACCTCCTGCCAATGGACGACTTTTATCTCCAGAATCACGTCCGGGACGTTTCGCTGGAAGAACTCTTCGCCGTCGCGGACCTCGTGAGCATCCACCTCCCGCTCGAACCGGCGACGAGAAACCTCATCGGGAAGAAGCACTTCGACCTGATGAAACCGGGTTCGATGTTTCTGAACACCGCCCGCGGCGGCATCGTCGACGAGGACGCGCTCTACGACGCGCTGGTGGGAGGGAAACTCCACGCCGCCTCGATGGACGTGTTCCTCGACGAGCCGGCGATCGACTCGAAGCTCCTGGCGCTCCCGAACTTCATTCCGACGCCGCACATCGCGGGGAATTCCCAGCAGGCGGTGCTGGACATGGGGACCTCGGCGATCAAACATCTGGCGGAGTTCTTCGGAAGGTAGCGTATGATCTTTCTGAGCCACTTTCTTTCGAACTCGACGCCCGGCTACGGCGGCTCGACGACGGACGTGCGGATCCAAAAAAACTCCTGCATGGACCACGGGGATTCTTCGAACTCGCTTCGCATCGACTTCAAGAACCACGTCGGGACGCACGTCGATCTCCCGAACCACTTCGACCCGAACGGAAAGGTCCTGAACGACTACCCCGCGGACTTCTGGGAGTTTCGCCGGATCCAGCTCCTCGAGTTACCCTGCGACAACGGAAAGATCATCTCCGCCGACGACTTCGCGGGAAAGATCGACCGGGAGACGGAATGCCTGCTCCTCCGGACCGGCTTCGAAGCGAAGCGCGGCACCGACGACTACTGGGCGCGCAATCCGGGCGTCGGATCGGACGTGGGCCCCTACCTCCGGAAGAATTTCCCCGGGCTCCGGATCATCGGTTTTGATTTTATTTCGCTCACGAGCTACACGAACCGTCCCCTCGGCCGGGAGGCGCACCGGGGAATGCTGGGTCCCCTCGACGGAACCGAGCCCGTCCTCATCCTCGAAGACATGAAGCTCTCGCCCCTCTCGGGCGCACCGGCGCGGATCGTCGTCGCGCCCCTCCTGGTGGAGCGGGCCGACGGCGGTCCGGTGACGGTTATCGCTTATCCTTGATGCTTCCGACGGCGTTCCGGTAAAATCTGTCGAGGATCCGCGTCTCGAGGCTGATCGCCAGGAACGAGTACCCCGCCGCCAGGCACTCCCGGAGCCGCGCGAGGTCCGGCTCGACGATGTGAATGCCGGAGGATTTCTTCACCTTCGACGTGATCGCGTCTAATCGCTTGGAGACTTCAAGGAACTTCGGATTCTGGAACTCTCCCGGAATGTTCATCGACGCCGAAAGGTCGTAGGGGCCGACCATGTAGCCGTCGACCTCGTCGAGCGCCAGGAGCGCTTCGAGGTTATTGACCGCGTCGATGTGCTCGATCTGGATGATGAGCACCGGGCCGTCTTTCTGCCACTCTTTATAGCGATCGAACCCCGGCCCGTAATCCTGAGCGGGGGCGAGGCCCACGCCGCGGAAACCCTGGGGCGGATAGTGGAGGGACTTGTACGCGGAGAGCGCCTCGTCGACGGTCTTAACCATCGGAACGATGACGCCCTCGGCGCCGGCGTCCATCACGCGCTTAATCTGGACGGCGTCGTTGGAACTTAACCGGACTAAGGCGGGTACTCCCTTCGCCCGCGCTATCGCGATCAGCGTACTCGCCTGGTCCAGGTCGATCGAGCTGTGCTCCAGGTCCACGCATACCCAGTCGAGGCCCGCGTTGCAGGCCAGTTCCACGATCCCCCGGTGGTAGAGGGTAATCCAGGTGCCGAGGGTGGGAATCTTGCCTCTAATCTTTGCTCTTAGGTTCATGTGCGTGCTCTCTGAAAATCTGCTTAATTGATAATGCAAACTAATATATAATGGGCCATTATTTTTGAAACCAACAAAGAGAGATTTATGAAAGTTCTTTGCGTCATTCCGGCCAGGATGGGAGCAACGCGCTACCCCGGTAAACCGATGGAGCCGATCCTCGGCATGCCGATGGTGGGTCACGTTTACAAGCGGGCCATCCTCTCCAAGCTCGTGTCCGAAACCTACGTCGCGACCTGCGACCAGGTGATCTACGATTACATCAAGTCGATCGGCGGCAAGGTCGTCATGACCTCCGACAAGCACAAGCGCTGTACGGAGCGCGTCTCCGAGGCGCTCCTGAAGATCGAGGAGTTCGAAAAGACCCGCTACGAAGTCGTCCTCCTCGTCCAGGGTGACGAGCCGATGGTTACGCCGACGATGATTGACGCGAGCCTCAAGGGGATGCAACAGAACCCCACGGCGGAGGTGATCAACCTCGCCTCGAAGATCGAGAGCCGGGAGGACGTCCTGGACCCGAACACGATCAAGGTCGTCTTCGACAAGAACTGGAACGCGCTCTACTTCTCTCGCTCCCCGATCCCGTACCTCCGCGACGGCGCGAAGCACACCTGGTACAAACAGGTCTGCATCATGCCGTTCAAGCGCGACTTCCTCCTCCAGTTCGACCAGCTTCCGGAGACCGCTCTCGAGGTCATCGAATCGATCGACATGCAGCGCATCCTGGAACACGGGAAGGAAGTGAAGCTCGTCGAGTGCAACGAAAAAACCCAGGCCGTCGATACCCCGGCGGATCTGAAGAAGGTCGAGGGCTTCCTCCGCACCGACGCCTACCTTCCGACCTACCTCAAGCTCTAGGGAGAGGATATGAAAGTCGTCGTCTTTGGGGGAACTGGTTACGTCGGCGGACACGTTTCCGACGAGCTCACGGCGCGGGGCTACGACGTGACGATCTACGACCTCGTTAAACCCACCTGGCTCAAGTCGAACCAGAACTTCGTCGCCGGGGACCTCGAAGACTTCGAGAAGATGAAGGTCACGACGGAGGGGGCTGACATCGTCTACCACTTCGCGGGTATCGCCGACATCGAGGAAGCCTCGGAGAAGCGGATCCTGACGGTTAAGACGAACATCCTCGGGACGACCTACCTCCTCGAGGCCTGCGCCCTAAATAAGGTGAAGAAGTTCGTCTTCGCGTCGACGGTGTACGTTTACAGCGACAAGGGG
>JBILTI010000376.1:0-3070 GCA_044371595.1 Bacteriovoracaceae bacterium | reverse complement strand
TTCCGCGGGAAGCCCGACTCTCTCGATCGCACGCCGCCCGTCGTGGCCCCCTATTACCTCCGGCTCGACTGGATGATCTGGTTTCTTCCGTTCACTGTCAGTGTCGTCGATCGCTTCGTTTTCGTCCGAGGCCATCGCCGCTGGTTCCTCCGGCTCCTGTTAAGACTTCTTTTAAATGATAAAGATCTCCTAAAGCTCCTCCGAGTGAATCCGTTTCATTCCACGGCGCCTAAGTTCGTGCGCGCGACCTTCTACCGCTATCAATTTACGACGAGGGAAGAGAAGCGCCGGAGCGGCGCCGTCTGGAAGCGAGAATATTACGGACAGTTCTGTCCGCCGCTTTCCCTTGACGCCAGCTCCGGCGCGCTGTTAGAGAATGACGAAGATCAGTATAAACGGTAGAAGTTCTTCGAGGCCCCGACCGAAGAGAAGAGCGCATGACACAGAAAAATTATAAAGTCGAAGCGGCGCCGGGTTACACGGTCATCCACTTCGAAGCGAAGCTCGACGGCCCCGGCTGAAAAGCCTTCGTGGAAGAGGTCCCCCGGCTCGTCGCGGCCCCAGGCCCTATCATCATCTACTGCGAGAAGGTCGAAGGTCTTCCAAAGGAGTGGATCCGGGCGCTCATGCTGCTCCAGATGACGCTCAAGAAGGAAAAACGGGACCTGCGGATCGCGGACCTCAGCACCCTCGTCCAGAACTTCCTGAAGCGCGAAGGCATGGATCACTACTTTCTGCAGTCGCGGAACCTGAAGGAGGCCCAGCGGGTCCAGTTCCCGCCCGCCGCGCCTCCGAAGCGCAAGCTGGACATGGAGTTTCTGAATCCGTTCCTCACGGCGACGCTCCGGGTGCTCAAGGTCCAGGCCAGCACCACGGCAGTGCCGGCCCAGGCCTACATCCGGAAGCCGACGGACACGCTCACCGGCGACAACCACACGCTGAACTCCAACAGCCGGGGCCCCGTGGTGGTGATCCCCTTCGACAGCTACGTGGGGAAGTTCTGCGTCGAGATCAGCCTCTCGGCGTAGCTAGAAGCTCACCGTGAGCGCCGTCACGAGGAGCGCGTCGGTCCGCGCCCGCGTCTCCCTCGCACCGGGGAAGATCGCGTCCTCCGAGCGGTACCCGCGAAACTCCATGCGCCAGAGGACCCCGGCACCGAGCGTTCGGTCGTAGTTCACCGACGCCGAACTCACGCGGAAGCCGTTCCGGGTCCCGGTGCGGACGTTCGCCTGGTGGGGATCGACGTAGCGCTCGAAGCGCAGGGCCGCGGCGTTTTTTTCGTCGAAGCGCTGGCCCAAGGTCAGCGCCGTTGCCCCCCAGGCGAAGACGCCGTCGACCCTGCCCGCCTCGGTTCCGACGTCGAGGGATGCCTGAACCGTGAGGCCATCCCGGGGCCGCGTCTCGAGGATGAAGTTGTGGTAGGTCCGGAACCGGGGCCGCGAGTCCGGGAAAACGTTCTCATCGCCGTAGAAGCTGTTGTAGGTGTAGGTCTCGCCGCCCGCGCGGCGCCGTAGCTGCAGGCCCAGCGCCTTGGCGGCGTTGGTTTCGGAGATGTTCTGCCACCCGTTCATTACGTGGAGCTCGACGTGGCCGCCGCCGGCGGTGTCGTGCGCAAGGCGAAGGCCCGCGGCGTAGTAGGGGACGTAGTCGAGGTTGAGCGCCCGCGTGTAGGTGAGATTGTTCTTGCTGATCCAAGATTCGGCGCCGATGTGAGCGAGGTAGACGCCGCCGTCGAGCCACGTCCTTTCGCCGATCCGCCGTCCGACGTACGCTTCTTGGATGTGCCCGAGGACCGGGTTCGGTTCGAGGCGCGTGTTCGCGGAGACCGAGTTCCCGCCCTGGAGGGCGAGGCGGACGCGCCACGCCCCGGCTTCGATCGTGGCCCCTCCGGAGAGGAGATTTATGTTCGGCTCGTCGTGGCGGACGGCCTGGGTAGTGAAGCCGCGCTCGCGGCCCGCGGGCCGGTTTGAGTCCCAGGCGTAGTACGCGTCGATGAAGCCGTCGAAGGCGATCATACCGAGGAGAGGCCCGCGAGGATCAGGTTCGCGGTCTGCCGGTTGCAGGCCATCGGCACGTCGTAGACCGCGGCGATCCGGAGCAGCGCCTTCACGTCGACGTCGTGCGGATGCGGCGCGAGCGGATCCCAGAAGAAGATCACCGCATCGACGGTTCCCTCGGCGATGCCGGCCCCGATCTGCTGGTCGCCGCCGAGCGGGCCCGACTTGTACCGGTGCACCGGAAGGTCCACGCCGTCTTCGATCCGCTTCCCGGTGGTGCCGGTGCCCACGAGGCGGAACTCGAGCAACCGCTCGCGGTGAACCGCCGCCCAGTCGACGAGCGAGTCTTTGAGATTATCGTGCGCGATCAGGGCGATGGTCTTCTTCATTCTTAAACATTAGCTCTTTGTTCGATCCCCTCAAAGGAAAAACTTACCCCGCGGCCGTCCATCTCCGCTCGTCGCGGTCGGGTTCTCACTGGAATTCTTACGCCGACATTCAAACGGTTACAAACTAAAGGTGAGATCCATCATCTTTTCCTTAAGTCTTTAAATTTATTCCTAAAAATGTGCAAAGCTATTTCCCGAATCCGCCGAATAATAAATCGATGATGGCTACTCCGTTTACTTCTAAAGAGGGCTCTGATGAACGACGAATTGGAAGAGTTTAAGACCGAGATCCTGGAGACGCTGGACCGCGCCGAGCGCGCGCTCCTTGAGTTCGACAAGCTGCCGGACAACCAGTGCTCCAACACGCTCTACGACGAAGTGTTTCGCGCGTATCACAACATCAAGGGCGCCGCCGGCATGATGGAGTGGGAAGAGCTCCTGCACCACGTCCACCAGCTCGAGAACGTCCTGATGCAGTCGAAGCTCACGGCGTCGATCCCGAAGCACCTCATCGGGTGGTTCCTGAAGGGCAACGACGTGACCCGCGCGATCATGAACGGCGAGCCGCACCAGTTCGACTACCCCGCCGCAGCCGAGCCGGGCGCGCCGGCCGCGGCCCGCGGTGACGACGCTCCCGCCGCCGGCGACGAATCCTCCGAGGAGGCCGCCGCCGGCGACGCCGAA
>JBILTI010000238.1:0-4243 GCA_044371595.1 Bacteriovoracaceae bacterium | reverse complement strand
CGCGAACGGTTTCTTTGAGCTGATCGTGAGCGTGGAGGTCTTCGCCCTCGTTGCCGTGGCCCTGAGTGTAATTTTAACCGCTCGGAGTGCGGGCCGCTCCCTTCGTGCCCACCTCGGTTAGGCCCTGGCCCTCGCCGTCTTCTACGGCACGCTGACGACCCGGAGCTGGATCCTCCTCGATCCGTGCTCCGAGATCAGAAGCGCGCCCGGCTCCGCCCCGGACCTCGTCGCCCTCGGCTGCTACGAAGACGGTTGGAACGGGCCGGGATACGAGTAGATCGAAGTCCACTACCGACGGCGCGTCGAGGAACGGACGAGCGTCGGTTGGCGCGGCGACCGGAAACAGCCGGATCCGAAAACCCGGTTATACCCGCGGAAGATCCGGCTCTGCGACGACGGCGGCTTCTGCTACGGCCACTTCGATTCTGCTCCCGTAAAGGCATCGTTCACGGAGCGCTCAGTGCAGGTTCAAGTCGAGAAGGGAACGACGAGTGGAGCTTCTAGATAAAGCGCACCCTCCTCGTCGCCTTCGCGCTGTCACTTTTTTCCCAGGAGGCCCACGTGACGTCATACTACACCGCGTATCCGGAATCGTTCCTATGGTCAGCGACCCAGACCGCCGTCGTCGGAAATTTTTCCGCGATCCGGACGGCGGTCGCTCCCGGTGAGCGAAAGCTCTCGCGCGGGACCCGACGCTGGCCGATTGGGGCCCGGTGGATCACGTCATCGCCACGACGACGATGACGATCGTCGTCGATCGCGTTCTCCACGCCCCCACGACGGTCGCACCGAAGTTCGCGAGGCTCCCGCGAACCATCGACGTAACTCAGAATCAGGAGTTCATGAAGCGCGATCTTCCGGCCGCTTGGGGGAAAGGCCTGGATGTCCCGAAGGATCGCTTCGTCTTTATCCTCGAAGGGGAGAACCTCGAGAGATACGTCACCGCGACCACCGAGAACCTCAAGCGCGTCGAGGACGCCGCCGGGGGCTTCGGCGCGAATACCAACGGCGGGGGAAGTAAGTAGGTGGGAACCCGATTGGCCGCCGCGGCGCTCGCGATTACGCTGTACGCTCCGACGGCGCTCGGTCGGTCGATCACGAATCCCCGGCCGCAAGGCGTACTGACTTCGCCGGACGAGAGCGCCGTGATCGGCCTCTTCGTCGGTGCCCGCGCGACCGTCTCGTCCGCGGTAAGAAGCTCGCGGTGGATCCGATGCACAACCCGCGGGGCCACCTCGAACACGTGTCGGTGAAGACGGAGTACTCGCCCCACGTGACTCGAATCATCCACGCGCCGCCGGCCGAAGCCTTGCGCTTCAAAACCCTGCCGCAAACCACCGTCGTCGCGACCGGGGACTGGCCAATCACCTACGTCAATCTGACGCCCGAGGAGCTCGCGAAGGTGGAGGCGGCTGCGAAGAATTTCACCGACGCCAGTAAGAAGGAAAAGTGGGCCCATCTTTCTCGTCCAGTAAATGACTTCCCCAAACGGGGCCCCTCATTGGATTCGTTTGTCTTAGTACGCCAGGAGCTTCCGCAGGGCCTCGACGACGTCGCTCGTCTGCGGGAGGATAACCTCTTCGAGGTCCGGGCAGTAGGCCACGTGCGTGTCCTTCGAGCACACCCGAAGGATCGGAGCGTCGAGCGCCTCGAAGGCGTCTTCGTTCACGCGCGCCGCGATCTCGCCGGCGTAGCCCGACGTCTTGTGCTCCTCGTGGCAGATGAGGAGCCGGTGCGTCTTCCGGAGCGACTTAAAGACCGCCTCGAAGTCGAACGGCGCGATCGTGCGCGGATCGAGGATCTCGATCGAATAGCCTTCCTTCTCGAGCTCCTTCGCCGCCTCGACGGACTTCTGAACGAGCGCCCCCCAGGCGACGATTGTCGCGTCCTTTCCTTCCTTCACCACGCGGGCCTTGCCGAACGGAACCATAAACTCTTCGCCCGGGTCAGCGCAACGGTTGTAGCCCTGGTAGTAGAGATGCTTGTGCTCGAGGAACATCACCGGATCGTCGCAACGGATCGCGGTCCGGAGGAGGCCGATCGCGTCCAGCGCGTTTGACGGGTAAACGACCCGGATGCCCGGATTATGAGTGAAGAGGGATTCGCCGCTTTGGGAGTGGTACATGGCGCCGCCGCGGAGGTAACCGCCGATCGGAACCCGCACCACCATCGGGCACTTGAAGTCGCCGCCGGAGCGGTAGCGGGTCGTCGCCATTTCATTCTTAAGCTGCATGTAGGCGGTCCAGATGTAGTCGAAGAACTGGATCTCGACGACGGGCTTGAGACCCCGCATCGCCATGCCGATCGCCCGGCCAATGATGTTCGCTTCGGCCAGCGGGGAGTTAAAGACCTGCCCCGGCTTCGCCGCCTTCTGAACGCCGTGGGTAACCTTAAAGACGCCGCCCTTGCCTTTAAGGTCCGGGTTATCGTACTTCTCGACCTCGGTGAAGTCGGCCACGTCTTCGCCGAAGACCATCATGAGCGGATCGCGTCGGATCTCGGACTTCAGGGTCATGTTGATCGCCGTCGCGAGAGGCACGTCTTCCTTGCCGGAGAACGTCGGCGCCGTCTCGAACGCAGCGGAGGTCGGATCGACGTCCGGCGAGTAGAGGTGATCGGCGTAGGTCGACTTCGCGGGCCACGCGGTCTCGAGCGCGCGGGTCATGGCCTCGCGCACTTCCTTGGTTGCTTCGTCGAGGATCCCCTTCACCTCTTCCGAGGTCACGAGGCCCATCTCCGTGAGGAACTTCGGGTACGAGTTATAGACGTCCCGCGCCGCTTCGTCGGCGAGGTCTTCCTTCGTCCGGTAGTAGGAGTGATCGTCGGAGAGGGAGTGCGAATAGGGCCGAGTAACTTCGGCGTGGACGAGCACCGGACCGTTGCCGGCGCGGAGGTACTTCTCCGCTTCCACGAGGGTCGCGTAGGATTCGACCGGGCAGTTCCCGTCGCAGGTGAAGATCTTCAGGCCCGGGAAGTTCGCGAGAGCGACGGAGATCGACGCGCCCGGCGTCTGGACTCGAACCGGAACGGAGATCGCGTAGCCGTTATCCTCGACCATGAAGAGCACCGGAAGCTTGTTCACGCACGCGGTGGTTATCGCCTCCCAGAACTCTCCCTGCGACGTCGTGCCGTCCCCGGAGGAGACGAAGACGATCTCGCGCTCGTTGTAGACCGGCGAGTCCGCGAGGGCCATCTTCTTCAGGTGAAGACCCGCTTCGGCTACGCCGACGGCCTGGCGAAACTGGGTCCCCGTACAGGAGGACTTCGAGATGATGTTGAGCTTGACGTTCCCCCAGTGCGCCGGCATCTGCCGGCCGTGCGAGGCCGTATCGCCGGTGTTGCCGTTGGCCTGGCAGAGCATCTCGTATGGCGTGACCCCGAGGCCCAGGCACAGCGCCCGGTCCCGGTAGTAGGGGATAAAGTAGTCGTGCTTGGGCTTCAGGACCCGGGCCGTCGCCGAAAGGATTCCCTCGTGACCCGCACCGGAGATCTGGAAGAACGCCTTGTTCTGCTTCTTCATCGTAATCTCGGCGTCGTCGGTCTTCCGGGACAAGTAAACGTTCTTCAGGAACCAGGCGAGGTCCGCTTTCGTGAGCTTATGCTTTTTGATGAGATCAAGCTTCTGGTTGTATCCGGAGTTAACTTTCGAGTTCACGGCCGTTGCCTCGTTTTCTGAGATGTTTGTGCGCATTATAATTCCCCTAAAATGGTGCTGATATCTTACCCTCAGGAGGCTAGAAAATCCACAAAACACTCGGATGTTACAGGGTCGACGGCGGGGGCTATTTCTCGATGTGTTGGTAGCGTAGAAGGTTCGGGAGCAGGGTCCCCATGGCGCGGACGGAGAAGTACATGATCTGGTTATCTTCGGGGTAGAGAACGACGACCCGCCAGACCCCGCCGCCGAGGTGCTCGAGGGCGTCCAGCCGGAGCTGGTTATCCAGCAGGATTTCCGGGGCTTCCGGCAGCTCGACCGGTTGCCCCTTCTGATCGCGGAGTTCAAGCCGGAGCGTCAGACGATTGTCCGAATTACTAATCAGCGTCAGGTTAGAGCGCATCAGGTCGGGCTTCGAGAGGCGAAGCTTTACTTGCTCCTTCAGGGGCCTCTCGCCAAGGAATAGGTCAATCTCCGAGGACCCTATTCCCTCTGTCCTATCGATCGTGAGGTAGTACCGGCCCGGCCTCAGGCGCTCGTAGGTAAAGCCGATCTGATTCCCCTTCTTGCTCTGGAGCCGGAGGCTTG
>JBILTI010000196.1:0-4696 GCA_044371595.1 Bacteriovoracaceae bacterium | reverse complement strand
CAAGACGATCGAACGGGGTCGGACCCTCTACGTCGCCAACTGCGTCCGGTGCCACAACAAGGATCCCAACGTAAAGGGGTCCATCGGTCCGGAAATGGTGGACGCGCCCCTTGACGTCATGTACTCGAAGGTAATGACCGGCAAGTACCCGGACCCGCTTCCCGCCGGATTCGTTCCGAAGCGGAAGAGCCGCGCGATGCAGGCGATCCCCAAGCTCAAGGCCGACGTCCCCGCCATCTGGGTCTACGTCCAGTCGGTGAAGAAAAAAAAGTAACCAGAAAATGGCCCGGGATTCCCGGGCCATTTTATTTTGTCTTTGCGGTTGGTCGTGGAGCCAGTTAAAATGCTGACTTAACCACCGCTCCCGCAGGACCCCCCATGACCCAGTTCATAGACATCATGCTCCACCTCGATCAGCACCTCGTCACCTGGCTGGCAGTCTTCGGCCCGTGGATCTACGTCCTTATGTTCCTCGTGATCTTCTGTGAGACCGGCCTCGTCGTGACGCCGTTCCTCCCCGGCGACTCGCTCCTCTTCGCCCTCGGCGCCCTGAGCGCGCTTCCAAACGGCCTCGACCTCTGGGTGCTCCTCGCGAGCCTCACGATCGCCGGGATCCTCGGTGATACGGTGAACTACCACATCGGCCGCTATCTCGGGCCCCGGGTCTTCCGAGAGGACAGCCGCTTCTTCCGCACCGAATACCTCACGCAGACGCAGGCGTTCTACGACCAGTGGGGCTCGTTCACGATCGTCGCCGCGCGGTTCGCGCCTATCGTCCGGACGTTCGCCCCGTTCGTCGCCGGAATCGGCTCGATGAACTACAAGAAGTTCCTCGCCTACAACGTCTTTGGGGCGATCGCGTGGGTGTTCACGTTCATCCTCGCGGGCCACTTCTTCGGGAACCTTCCGGTGATCAAGCGCAACTTCACGGTCGTCATCTTCGGCGTGATCTTCGTTTCGCTCCTCCCGATGCTGGTGCCGTGGCTCAAAACCCGACTTAAAAAATCTTAGACATACCTCATCGCGGAAACCCAAACCGCGCCGCCGGGATTACACTTACGGGATGACTGAAGTCCTCGTGGTCCTCGGCGACCAGCTATTCCCGCACAAGTTCTACAAACCTCACCTGGGGAAGCTCGTCTTCATGGCCGAGGACGTCGGCCTCTGTACGCACTTCAAGTACCACAAGCACAAGCTCATCTTCTTCCTGGCGGCCATGCGCACCTACGCCGACGAGCTCAGGGCCGGGGGCCATTCGGTCCACTACGAGGAGCTCGGCGACGTCCCCTACGTCGATCGGCTCCGGGCGTTCCTCCGGAAGAAGAAGGTGACGAAGGTAAGCGTCGGGGAGATCCAGGACAAGTTCTTCGAGGCGGCGCTCCTTGGCGCCCTCGCGGCGGACGGCGTCGCCTGCGAGGTCCTCGAGACCCCGATGTTTCTCTGCTCCCGGCGGGAGTTTAAGAACTACCTTTTCCATCACCCGAAGCCCTTCATGAAGACCTTCTACGAGGGGGAGCGGAAGCGCCTCAAGATCCTCCTCGCGGGGAAGGGCAAGCCCGAAGGTGGCCAGTGGAGCTTCGACGTCGAGAACCGGAAGAAGGCGCCGAAGACGCTCACAAACAAGGAACTCGTGCGGTTCGCGCCGACCGCGCACGTCGAGGCCGTTTCGGCGCTCGTGGAAGCGCGTTTTCCGGACCACCCGGGGGAGGCCCGGAACTTCTGGCTTCCGGTCGACCGGAAGGGTGCGCTGCGCTCGCTCCGGCACTTCGTCGACCACCACATCTCCGACTTCGGATCCTACCAGGACGCGATCACGCCGCGGGCGCCGTTCCTCTACCACTCGATCATCTCTCCGGCCGTCAACGCGGGCCTCCTGACCCCCGCAGAGGTCATCGAGGCCGTGACCACGGCGCGGGAGAAGGACCCGGCGATCCCGCTCGCCTCGGTCGAGGGCTTCGTCCGGCAGGTCATGGGCTGGCGGGAGTTCGTGCGCGGGATCTATCAGAACTTTTCCGAGGAGCAGGAGCGGCGGAACTTCTGGGGACACGAGCGGAAGCTAACCGACCACTGGTACGCCGGCACGACGGGCCTTCCGCCGGTCGACGACGCCATCCGGAAGGCGAACGAGTACGGCTACTGCCACCACATCGAGCGACTCATGGTCCTCTCGAACGCCATGCTCCTCTCCGAGCTCGACCCCCGGGAGGTTCACCGCTGGTTCATGGAGCTCTTCGTGGACAGCGCTGACTGGGTAATGGGCCCGAACGTCTATGGCATGGGCCAGTTCTCCGACGGGGGGATCTTCGCGACGAAGCCCTACATCTCGGGGAGCAACTACATTCTAAAGATGTCGGACTACAAGAAAGGGGACTGGTGCGACGTCTGGGACGGGCTCTTCTGGCGCTTCATCGGAAACCACACGGAGTTCTTCGCCAGGAACCCGCGGCTCTCGATGATGGCGCGGCAGCTCGAAAAGATGGACCCGGTTCGGAAGAAGCGGCTCCTGGGCCTCGCCTCGGACTTCATCGCCTCCCGCACGCGATGAAGCCGGAGGTCTCCGTCGTCTGGCTCAAGCGCGACCTGCGCTGGCGGGACCACGCCCCGCTCCTCGCCGCGGGCCGCGCCCGGTTGCCGGTGATCGTCGTGTTCTGCTTCGAACCGTCGCTCCGGACCGCGGACGACTGGGACCCCCGGCACTGGCGCTTCGCCTACCAGTCGCTCGAGGACCTCCGCACGCGAGTCCCCGTCGTCTGGGGCCACGTCGAGGTCCTCGACGCCTTCGAAGCGCTCGCCGGCGCGTTCACCGTCCGGAACCTCTTCTCGCATCAGGAGACGGGCACGAAGGTCACCTACGACCGGGACAAGGCCGTCCGCCGCTGGTGCCGCCGGGAGGGCGTCGTCTGGAAGGAGTACCAGTCGAACGGCGTCGTCCGCGGGCGCCGCGACCGCCGCGAGTGGGAGCGGCTCTGGGTGCAGGTCATGCGCCGGTCCGTGGTTCCGAGCGACCCGGTCAAGCTCCGCTTCGCCGACGTCGGCGCGCTCGAGCTCCCGCGGGAGCTTCCCCCCGAGGTGACGGCGCCCGCGCCCGAGTTCCAGGTCGGCGGCGAAGCCCGCGCGCACGAGATCCTCGGAGACTTCCTCGACCACCGGCACTTCGACTACCTGAAAAACATTTCGGTTCCGGCGCAGGGCCGCTATAGCTGCTCGCGGCTTTCCCCCTACCTCGCCTGGGGAAACCTCTCCGTCCGGCAGGTCTACCAGGCGGCGCTTCCGCTTTTGAAAGCCGCGCCGGAGAAGAAGAACGTCCTCCAGTTCATCGCCCGGCTCCAGTGGCGCTGCCACTTCATCCAGAAGTTCGAAGCCGAGGGAGAGCTCGAGTTTCGGAACATGAACCGTGGATTCGATCACCTCCGGAACACGCAGGACCGGGAGCTGTTCCGGGCCTGGCGCGACGGCCGCACCGGCTATCCGCTCGTCGACGCCTGCATGCGCAGTGTCCGGGTCACCGGCTACCTCAATTTTCGGATGCGAGCGATGGTCGTTTCGTTCCTGACCCACCATCTGTGGCAGCCGTGGCAGGCCGGTGCCCGCCACCTCGCCCGGATGTTCCTCGACTATGAGCCCGGCATCCACTACCCGCAGTTTCAGATGCAGGCCGGGGTCACGGGAGTGAACACGATCCGGATCTACAATCCGGTCAAACAGTCGCTCGAGAAGGACGCCGACGCCCGCTTCATCCGGGAGTGGGTCCCCGAGCTCGCGAACCTTCCGGCGCACCTCGTGCACGAGCCGTGGAAGCTCACGCCTTTCGAAGCGACGCTGTACGGGTTCGTGCTCGGAGTCACGTATCCCGAGCGGATCGTCGACCTCGAAGAGACCCAGCGCCGGGCCCGGGACCTGCTGTACCGGGCCCGCGACGGGGAGCTCGCGGTCCGAGAGCGCGGAGCGATCCTCCGGCGACTCACCAACCGAAGCTAGGGGCGTTCCGCTTCCGCTCCCCGGAGCTGCGCCTCAGTGACGTTCACCAGCGTAAACTCGTTCGCCATGATCTTCTCGCCGGCGACGGTAATCCACGCCTTGAAGCGAAACGAGGAATCGACGTTCAGGAGGAGCTCCGCCCGCACGTCGAGGACGTCGCCGGGGCGGGCGAACTTGCGGTACTTGGCGTAGTGGACCGCGCGGAGAACGCCGAGCGCGTGGCCCTTCGTCGTCTCCGAGTCGTAGTCGGGGACCGGCGCGTGGAATTCGCTGATCAGAAGCCCCGCCGCCTGCGTCGTCATCTCCTGCATCATCGCCCCCGGAACCACGGGGCTCCCGGGGAAGTGGCCCCGGAGGTAGAACTCTTCCCCGCGCGGGGTCGCCCGGACGTGGATGCCGGTGGGCGTGGCCTCGACCACCTCGTCGATCAGGAGGTAGGGCGGGCGGTGATGGAGGCGCTTCTGGATGTCGATCTTCATAGCCTAAAGTGATACACGACGGGTCGCCTAAGTCCCAGATTTTCAAATCTTGTCGAGGGGAAGTAAAACTTCGCGGGGCGCGAGGCGGCGTAATTGCTCAATAAGTTGTTAAGTCCATTCCTACGGCCGTGTTATACGGCCGCATGTCATTTATATTGTTTGGCCTGCCGTTCTTTTTCTGTCAGAATTGCTTCATGGCCATCGACGACCTCCTAAATCTCGCGAAAGGCCTCCTAGAC
>JBILTI010000474.1:0-4716 GCA_044371595.1 Bacteriovoracaceae bacterium | reverse complement strand
GGCGAGGCTGGTGCCAGCGATGACCGCCGGAACAGAGATCGAAGAGTTTGGTCCGCTGTAATCCCGCGCCGTCGTTCGCTCCGCGAGGAGTTCCTTGAATCGGCGGTAGATTGGCCTGTTCTTTATAACTTCCTGCCGCGCGAGGATGTTAGCGGCTTCGCCGGTGGCGATGAAAGTACTCATCGACGTGCTCACGGTCTTCGTCGTCTTCGTCATCAATTTCCGGAGCGAATCGGAGAAGGCGTTCGACCCGATCGGGGTTTCCCCGGAGCAGATGAAGGAGACGATGGAGAGCTGCGAATCACTAGCGCCGAGGTCGTCGACGTTGAGATATTGATAGACGCCAGCGTCCGGGACGTTTTCGAACTCCACGGCCATAGGACGGATCTCGTATTCGACGAACTCGCGGTCCTTCACCCGCTTCGTTTCCACGGCGATCTTACCCTTCTGCTTGTAGCACGCGGCCTTTCCGTTGACCCGGAGAGGAATGTTGACCACGACTTCCTGCCCGAAGGAGCTCTCGCCCCAGGCAACCCCGACGGAAGTGGAACGGGTATAGGAGAAGGACCCTTTCTGGCAGCCCGCCCAAAGGGAAGAACATGTGAGAAAGCCTAGGGAGAAGACGAAGATTGTGCGGTTCCGGATCATAGGGAATTCCTTTTATTCAAGGGGTTTCCTTCCTGGGTAGTTTCTTACTAAAAATAATGGCACGATAGAGGGCTGGAAAGATTTACCGTTTCTGTTTAAAGGTTGGACGATTCTGTGTAACTACTCAAAAAATTGTTGTTTTACAAAGAGTTAACGATCTTCCCGAGGTACGGGATGGTCTCTTTTTGCGAGATTTGGTCTTCGATATAGTTCCAGAAACTAACGTTAAGCTTCCGACAGGTCGAGACCAGCCAAAGCATGAGGTCCCAGGCACGGACGCCTGCGATGGAGCGATTCTGCAGAGATATCTTTCGCTTGATCACTCGCTCTCGGACATCGTGCTTGGTGCTGTCAAAATTTATGTGTAAATTCGGTTTCTGGCCCTGGCAAAGCACTCTTCCAGGTAATTGGGTAACGTCTCCAGTATAATTCCATTCGCAGAGCTATCACGGCGAGTAAGTTGTAACAGCTTTTCTCACTCGCAACCGTCTCCATCGGCTTTGTTCTTCGTTTAAATTCTTTATTCAGACGCTCGATCGGGTTTGTTGTCCGTAGTGACTTCCATTCCTCCTTTGGGAACTTCAAGTATGCCAGTGTTTGATCCAGCGACGACTCCAGGCACTTCACCGCCGAGGGGATCTCTCCCTCATACCCCTTCTTGAACTTGGTGAAGAACTCCCGGGCCTTTTTCTCCGATGAGGCATAAAAAATACTTCTGACCTCATCAGCGACTTTCTCCCGGAGTTTATGCGGAACCTTGCTCATCACGTTCCTGGCGACATGCACTTGGCAGCGCTGAACTACTGCTCCTTTAAACTCCTCCTCGAAGACTTTCTCCAGCCCCGGAAGCCCATCCATGACCCCGAGTTTTATTTTCGAGGAATCAAGTCCTCTGGTCTTTAAATCGCGGAATAACTGCCGCCAATTCCCTGAAGACTCCTTGTCTCCCGCCTGAAGGGCGAGCACTTGCTTGACTCCGTCGGAGCTGACCCCGATGACTACCAGAACATTCACTTTTTCCACCGAGCCGTCGACTCTCATGGAGAAGTTCGTGCCGTCGAGATAGAGGTATTTGAAGCTTTCTGTGATGGGCCTAGTTCTCCAGGCCTCGACCGACTCCACGATTCGGGTGGAACAGTCTGAGACTTTATCGTGACTCACGGCCGTGCCGGTCAAACGCTTGGAGATTAACGCAAGTCCACGGGTAGAGAGCCCCATCAAGTATAGAACCGCCAGATCCTCCTCCAGGCTCGCCTCCATCCGGCGATAGGGCCCGAGGGCCTTAGTTTTGAATTTACCGCCGCGGTCACGTGGAACCTTAACCACCAGCCGCCCGAGGCCCTTGACCGCAAATGAGCGCTGGTAATGACCGTTACGAAGGATTCTGGAGGAAATCTCCACAAGATCCCGCTCGTACTTCTCCCGCCCAATGAAGAGCGAGAATTCAGCCGCCAATAGATCATTAAGAAATTGGGTGGCGGTCGCCTTAAGATCCAAGTTCATCAGAGGAAAAATTCCTTCCTTAAGCTCTGGGAGGCGTTTGGCAAACTCCCTCAATTCCGATACATTCACGTCAACCTGTAGCATGGTCTATCTCCTTGAAAACTAGTTGTAGCAAACCAATTCTATGGAGAGGGCCGTGCTTAGGCCAAATCAGAATTTACACAAGATTTCTTACACCACCGACGTCGTCGTCGTCGAGCGATTTCAAAACCGTGGGATCGGGAAGGCGCTCATGCACGAACTCATGAGCAAGACTCCGGATGCGCGGTTCTATCTAACTTCGACCTTAGGGAACGAAGAGTTCTATAAAAAAACTAGGCTTTAAAAAACATAAGACGTCATTCGCCCTTCATCAGACGGAATCACCGTACCTGGAGTGAACGTTCGCGCGAGAAGAGGTGCGACGGAGAAAAGACGGAGACCGCGCGCCGAAGCCGCGGTCTCCGAGAGGCTTACTTGTTGAGCTTGAAGAAGTTCAGGATGTGCTTCGACGCGCACACGCCGGAGTCGAGGACGTACTTGCCGGTCTCGCCGCAGCCGTTTCTCGCGTCGACGGGATAGCCGTGGCGCTGGTTCCGGACCGTGAGGAGGCTTACGACGGCGTCGTTACCCTTCTTGAACTCGAGGTACTGCTGGCCCTGGACCGTCGTCGTGGCGTCGGCCTGGGCGTCGATCCCGTGGACGTTGGTCCACTGGTCGACGTTGAACTGCGCGTTCTTAAAGTTGACGAGTTCGTCGGTGGTTCCGTGGATGACCATGACCCGGGGCCACGGGCCGTTGTAGCTACCGGCGGCCCGGCGGACGGCGTCTCCTCGCTGCTGGGCGGTTGGCGCCGGGAAGGCGTTGCCGAACATGCAGTTCCAGGCGTTCATCAAGCTCGAGGCGCAGCCGAACGGAATCCCCGCGACGATCGCGCCGGCGCTGAAGACCTCCGGGTAGTTCGCGAGCATGACGCTCGTCATCGCGCCGCCGGCGGAGAGGCCCGCGACGTAGATCTTCGTGGCGTCGATGGCGACGAGCTTTTCCATGTAGTCGACCATCTCGATGATCGACGCGGCTTCGCCGTTATCCCGGCGGATGTCCGCGGCTTCGAACCAGTTGAAGCATCTCGAGTTGTTGTTCACTTCGCGCTGCTGCGGGAGGAGGAGGTAGAAGCCGTTTTCGTCGGCGAGCTTTGTCCAGCCGGTCTCGTCGTCGAACTCCGAGGCGGCTTGCGCGCAGCCGTGCAGGAGAACCACGAGCGGGGCCTTGCCCGAGAGGTTCTTCGGACCGTAGTAGTACATCCGGAGATCGCCGGGATTATTCCCGAAATTATTGACCTGCGTGAGTGTTACTTCCGCGAAAGCGGCGAAGGACAGGAGTGCGAGTGCGATGGACGCTAATTTTTTAAACATAGTTCCCCCAAATGAGGGGGATTTTTTAACATGATAGCGCGGGGAAAGGAAAGAAGTAGTTTTTATGACTTAGCGCCCCCGGGTGTAATGAAATGGACGACTTACCTCTCTCGTCCCTTCCGAGCCTGTTACATAAATGCGGAACGGCTTTCGGAGATAATGAAGGGAAGATTTGTGCGCTAAGGTAACATGTAAGCGAGTCCCGGCCCTGACCTTCACGCTGACGAAGTTCGAAAGGGATTCCGCGGCCGAGGAGAGCTCGCCGCCGGCCTCGTCGCGCACCGTAACTGAAAAGCTATCGAGTTCGTACTCGTTCACGGCCAGGAAGTTAACCCACTGTTCGCGCTTCGAAGCGACCCGGAAGGAGATGGATTGGCCCCGGTCGATCGTTCCTCGGACGGCGAAGGACGTGTCGAGGACCACGCCGCTCCGGAGCTTGTCGAGCTTGTAAAGCTCGTAGAGGTCGAAATGCTTCGGCCCTTCGTGGCTGTCGATCCGGACGCTGCGGATGACCGTCCGGTTTTTGTCGACGTAGTCGCCGACGGCGTTTCTTCCGAGGCCGTGGGCGCCGTTCGGTCCGAGCACGCCGGCGACGCCGAGGGGCCCGAGCGGGCCCGCGTTACCTAGGGCGTGGAGGACGCCGCCGGGGGCCAGGAGGTGCGCGGCCCCGTTAAAGTTAACCATCGCCTGGCCGAGCTCTGTCGTGAGGAAGACCGGTCCCGCGGCGCTCAGCGGACCGTTCATCTGGGAGAGATCCTTCGCGAGGTCTTCCCAGTTGCCAACGACGCGGAACGCGGCGGTGGCGTTCCAGAGGTTCTCGCCGAACGGACCGAGGTTTCCAAGCGGACCGTAGGCGCCGGTGACGCCCTTCGTGTGGGAGAGCGGTCCCAGGGGATTTACCCAGAAGCTTTCGTCGGCCGCGAGCCGGGCCTTGATCAGCGATTCGGCGCTGTAGGCGCGGAGGATCTGGGCCTCGGCGAGCGGAGCGACGGAGACGAACAGGAAGGCGGCGGCGACGAAGATTTTCATGCGAGAGTTATCTTACTCTCATCCGGTGCCCGCGGGAGGGGGCGTGAAAAATCTACAGCGGGTTCCCGCGGCAGTAGGACTTCTTGAGCTTCTCGAGGAGCTTCTCGACGTCCCGGGAACCGCGCGTGGAGAGGTCGACCGT
>JBILTI010000195.1:0-4751 GCA_044371595.1 Bacteriovoracaceae bacterium | reverse complement strand
ACCGCGGCGATCGAAACGGCGAAGCGGAAGCTCGAGGGCTACAAGCACGACGCCCGGACGCACTTCCAGCACGTTGTTGTCGAGAAGGGAGACCTGACGGAGCCCGTCGACACGATCGCCGGCATCTTCTTTAACCTCCACTCGGCCGAGTGCACCGATGAGCTCGAGAAGATCTCCCCGGAGGTCTCGGAGATCCTGACCCGCTTCGGGAACGACATCACCCTCGACCCGGTGATCTTCGCGAAGGTGAAGGCCTGCTTCGATTCGCGGTTCGATCAGAACCTCACGAAGGAAGAGCTGACGATCATCGAGAAGACGTACCGGTCGTACGTCCGGAACGGCGCGCTCCTCGCCGACAGCGAAAAGGCGCGCCTGCGGGAGCTCGACGAGCGGCTCGCGAAGCTCGCGCTGACCTTCTCCCAGAATGTCCTCAAGGCCACGAACGACTATCTCCTCGTGGTCACCGACCGGGCGGACCTCGCGGGCCTTCCCGAAGGCGTCGTCGAGGCGGCGGCCGAGCTCGCCGAGAAGAAAGAAAAACCCGGATCCTGGTGCTTCAGCCTAGACGTCCCGAGCTACCTTCCGTTCATGACGTACGCGCGGAACCGCGAACTCCGCAAGACATTGCACTTCGCCGGCGCGGCGAAGACCTTCAATACGAAGTACGATAACCAGGAGGCGCTGAAGGACATCCTCCGGCTCCGGACCGAGCGGGCGAAGCTCCTCGGGTACAACACGCACGCCGACTACGTCCTCGAGGAGCGCATGGCGATGTCCCCGAAGAAGGTCATCGACTTCCTCGAGGAGCTCCTCGCGAAGGCGAAGCCGCACGCGGAGAAGGACCTCGCGCGCCTCCGGGCGCTCGCCCGGGAGGACGGGATCGACGACCTCCAGGCATTCGATACCGCGTACTACTCGGAGATCCTGAAGAAGCGCGACCTCGCGATCGACGACGAAATGCTCCGGCCCTACTTCAAGCTCGAGAACGTCGTCGATGGCATCTTCATGGTCGCGAACCGCCTCTACGGCCTCCGCTTCACGGAGGTGCACAACGTTCCGAAGTACCACGACGACGTCCGGACCTTCGAGGTCCACGACGAAGCGACGAAGACCTTCGTGGGCCTCTTCTACACGGACTTCTTCCCGCGGCCCACGAAGCGCGGCGGGGCCTGGATGTCGGGGATTAAGGAGCAGGGGATGTACCACGGCCGGATCGAACGGCCGCACATCATGATCGTCTGCAACTTCACGAAGCCGACGAAGACGAAGCCCTCGCTCCTGACCCTCGACGAGGTGCTGACCCTCTACCACGAGTTCGGCCACGCCCTGCACGGCCTCCTCTCGAAGGTGAAGTACCGCGACCTCTCCGGCACCAACGTCTACTGGGACTTCGTCGAGCTCCCGTCGCAGATCATGGAGAACTGGGTCCTCGAGAAGGAGTGCCTGGACATCTTCGCGATGCACTTCGAGACCGGGCAGAAGATCCCGGCCGAGCTCGTCCGGAAGATCAAGGCTAGCGGCAAGTTCCTCGAGGGTCTCGCGACGCTGCGCCAGCTGTCGTTCTCGTTCCTCGACATGGCCTATCACATGCAGGACCCGGCCACGGTGACCGACGTCGCCGAGTTCGAGGCGGCCACGATCGCCCGCGCGAGCCTCCTGCCGCGGCTCCCGGGGACTAGCATCTCGACCTCGTTCTCGCACATCTTCGCCGGCGGTTACTCCGCGGGCTACTATTCCTACAAGTGGGCGGAGGTCCTTGACGCGGACGCCTTCGAGTTCTTCCAGACCTCCGGGATCTTCAACCGCGACGTCGCGAAGAAGTTCCGGGAGTTCATCCTCGAGAAGGGTGGGACGGAGCATCCGATGGAGCTTTATAAAAAGTTCAGAGGGCAGGAGCCGGACGTCGGCGCGCTCCTCCGGCGGGCTGGGCTTCAATGAAGCGAATCCGCGGCGTTAGACCGCCGCGGCTGACCTAAAGGGTTTATTAAGTTTACTCGGTTCCGATTCGGCGTTAGCTTCCCTGGCTACTATCGTTGGGGAAGCCGTCATGTCCGATAAATTTGAAATTTATCACGCCGCTCAGAGCTGGTTCGCCAAGAACTCCGAGATCTACCGGACGACCCGGCACCAGGCGCTCGAGATCCTCGGCCGCAAGAGCATGGAGGTCACCGGCGTCGACCGCGTGGGCATCTGGTTCTTCACCATCGACCGCGAGGCGATCTATGAGGAGATGACCTTCCTCGCAACGGGCAAGACGACCCAGGGGATGATCCTCCGGCGCGCCGACTACCCGCGCTACTTCGACGCCCTCGCCAACGAGCGGCTCATCGAAAGCACCGACACGTTCGCCGATCCGATAACGGGCCCGTTCGCCGAAATCTACCTGAAACCGCTGGCCGTCGGTGCGCTGCTGGATACGCCGATCTTCTCCGACGGCGAGATGATCGGCATCGTTTGCCTCGAGCAGTCGTCGCCGCGGACCTGGGATCTCCACGACAAGAACTTCGCGACGAGCCTCGCGGACTTCATCGGCCGGCTGATCGAGACCGAGAAGCGCCACACTTACGAGAAGGAGCTGCGGCATCGGATCAACTACCTCGAGAACGACCTGAAGAAGAAGCTCGACGACCTGAACGAAGCCAAGCTCTCCCTCGACCTGGCGCTCGAGGGGGCGCAGGTCGGGAAGTGGGACTGGGACGTCCAGAACAACAAGCTCGCGCTCAATAAGACCTGGTACACGAAGCTCGGCTACAGCTACAACGAGCTGCCGCAGTCGTTCGAGACGCTGAAGAAGGTGCTCCACCCGGACGACGCCGCCCGCGTCGTCGACGAGCTCGAGCGCCACGTCCGCGGCGAGACGATCTTCTACGAATGCCGCTACCGCATGGTCACGAAGACCGGGGAGATCCAGTGGTGCCTCGACCGGGGCTGCATCATCCACCGGAACCACCACGGCGTCCCGCTCCGGATCATCGGCGTCAATGTCAACGTGACGGCCGTCGTGAAGTGGGAGCAGAGCCTCATCATCTCCGAGCAGCAGCTAAAGGCCATGATCCAGTCGCTGCCGACGCCGGTCGCGATGTTCGACCGGAACCTCCGCTACCTCGCGTTCAGCTCCCGCTGGCTCGAGGAGTGGCAGAACTTCGGCCGCGCGAAGGAGGGCCAGACCGTCCGCAACGTCTTCCGGCGCGAATGGCTCGAGTCGATGGAGCGGGGCCTCCGCGGCGAAACGCTCAAGCAGGACGAGGACCTCCTCGACTTCGGCAACGGCACCGAGTACTGGCTCCGGTGGGCGATCCAGCCCTGGAAGACCGCGAGCGGGGAGATCGGGGGCCTGATCGTCATGGCCGAGAACATCTCGTCGAAAAAGGAAGCCGAGATGCGGCTCGCCCAGGCCTCGAAGCTCTCGGCCCTCGGCGAGATGGCCGGCGGAATCGCGCACGAGATCAACAACCCCCTCAGCATCATCAAGGGCTACATCGACCTCCTCCGGCGCCACTCGTCGCGCCAGTCCCTGGGCCCCGATCTCCTGCTCCAGTACATAAATAAGATGGACCAGACGGTCTCGCGGATCTCGCGGATCGTGAACGGCATGCGCCGGTTCGCCCGGGAATCGTCGATGGACGAGAAGGTACGGTATTCGCTCAACAAGATCGTCGAGGAGACGCTCGACATCTGCCAGGAGCGGATCAACAACAACGGCACGGCCCTGGACGTCGAGTTCCTCCCGCACGGCGCCGAGATTCTCTGCCGGCCCGTGGAGATCTCGCAAGTGCTGCTGAACCTGATCAACAACTCCTACCAGGCGACGTCGTCGTATCCCCACCCGTGGATCCGGATCAAGCTCGAGGACATCGGTCCTCGCTACCGGATCTCCGTCACCGACTGCGGCGAGAATATCTCGCCGGCGATCCGGCAGAAGCTCTTCCAGCCGTTCTTCACGACGAAGGACATCGGCGTCGGGACAGGCCTTGGGCTAAGCATCTCCCGGGGGATCGTCGAGGAGCACAAGGGCCGGCTGTACTACCAGGACGAGGCCCCGAACACCACCTTCGTGATCGAGCTGCCGAAGCTCGAAGAGGCGGCGCCGGAGCTCGCGCACTAGGTCCCGGTTACTCGAACCGCAGATACGCCGTCGGCGCGAAGCTCTTCGCCTTGAGGGTCTTCACCTTCTGCACGAATTCCTTCAGGACGTCGGCGTCGACGTAGCCGTACCGCGTGAACGGGACCACGGGGTACTTGTCGCCGCCGTTGGCGAGGAACTCGGGAAGGGCGACGAGGTACTTCCGGTCGGCGACCACGTCTCTCCCTTCAATCTTCAGGACCTTGAACTTCCGGGTCGTCTTGTCCAGCACCGCCCGTACGCCGGCCAGCTGCGGGAAGCTCCCCGATCCCGGCGTCCCGATCGCGACGACGTCTTCGAGGTACTTCCGGAGCTCGGCGCCGGTCAGCTCGGCCGTGACGACCTCCCCGGCGAACGGAAGGACGGTGAGGATGTTTTCGATGGTGACGTCCCCCGGGTAGAGCGAATCGCGGATTCCGCCGGAGTTCATGACCGCGAGGTTCGCCTTGAACTTGGCCTTCATCGCTGCGGCGATGAGGTTCCCGAGGTTCGTCTCCTGCGTCCGGACGACGTCGCGTTTACCGACGAACTCCTGGTCCGCGGTCGCTATCTTGATCAGGAGCGACTTGTCCCCCTGTTCCTTGTAGGGCCGGAGCATCGCCTCGAGGGCCGCGTCCGGCGCGATCCG
>JBILTI010000014.1:0-10867 GCA_044371595.1 Bacteriovoracaceae bacterium | reverse complement strand
GGCGCGGACGCCGCCGGGTCGGGGGTCTCCTCGATCTCGGCCAGCGGGTCCACGGTCACTTCTTCGGCGACCGGCGTTCCGTCTTGGGCATAGAGGGGGGATGAGAGGGTCAGCGCCAGCAAAAGGATTTTAGTCATAGTCAAATTATGACCCAGCTCGGACGGACGTCAAAACCTTAATCCGGGCCGCCCCGCTAGGCGCGGTTCACGGAGATCACCTCTTCCATCTGCTCGATCGAGCTGATGGTCTTGAGGAGCTCCGAGTAGTCCTTCACTTCGATCTCGAAGATAAAGTTACCTTTTTGGTCGGGCATCGAACGGGCGATCGCCGAGCGGATGTTGATGCCGGCGTTGTTGATTGACTTCGAGATCTTCGAGAGGATCCCTGGCTTGTCGTGGGTCGTGACCTTGATGTTGACCGGGTGGCTGAAGGTGTAGTGCTTGTTCCACTCGACGTGGACGTGCCGGGACTTCTCGACGTCGAGGATCCGGTTGCAGCCGATCGTGTGGACCGTGATCCCGCGGCCCCGGGTGATGATCCCGGTGATCGGATCGCCGGGGATCGGGTTGCAGCAGCGGCCCATCTTGACCATGATGTCGTCGAGGCCGTCGACGATGACCGCGTTTTCGTTGCCCGTCGTCTTCCGGGCCTTCTGCTGGGTCTTCTTGAAGAAGCTCTCGAGCTCCTTCTCCTCTTCCTTGAAGTCGAGCTCGTCGGCCTCGGTGAAGTTCACCGACGGGAGGTTGACTAGGACCTCCTTGATCGGAATGTGGCTCGAGCCGACGTTCACGAACAGCTCTTCGAGGTTCTTGTAGTGGTGCTTCTCGAGGAGCGGGCGGAACTCGCCCTTCTTATCCAGGGCCTTGATCGAGGTCTCGAACTTCCGGAACGCCTTCTCGAGGATCTCCTCGCCGAGGCGGCGGTGCTCGTCGCGCTCGACCTTCATGAGGTACTGGCGAATCTTCGTGATCGCGCGCGAGGTCTTACAGATCTTGAGCCAGTCCTTCGACGGCGTCTGCGTCTTGCTCGTGAGGATCTCGACCGTGTCGCCGGACTTCAACCGATACTTGAGCGGGACCATCTTCCCGTTGACCTTCGCCCCCACCGTCTTGTTCCCGACCTCCGTGTGGACGGCGTAGGCGAAGTCGAGCGGCGTCGCCCCGTAGCGAAGCTCCTTCACGTCTCCGGTCGGGGTGAAGATGAAGACGCCGCCGACGTCGAGGTCGTTCTTAACAACGTCCATGAACTCCGAGGAGCTCTCGACGTTCTGGTTGAACTCCATGAGTTCCTCGACCCACTTGAGCTTACTTACGGCGTCGCCCTTGTTCCGTTCCTTGTATTTCCAGTGCGCGGCGACGCCGCGCTCGGCGACCTCGTGCATCTCGAAGGTCCGGATCTGGATCTCAATCCGCTCGGCCTTCGGGCCGATGACGGTCGTGTGGAGCGACTGGTAGTTGTTGACCTTCGGGATCGCGATGTAGTCTTTGAAGCGTCCCGGAACCGGCGTGAAGGCCGAGTGGATGATCCCGAGGACCTTGTAGCATTCGGTGATGTTGTTCACGAGGATCCGGAACGCGAGGAGGTCCTGGATCTGCTCGAAGTCCACGCCCCGCTGCTGCATCTTCTTGTAGATCGAGAAGAAGTGCTTGGGCCGGCCCGTGACCTCTCCCTGGACCGAATACTCGAGCATTTTCTCTTCGATGAGGGCCAGCGTCTCCTCGATGTAGGATTCGCGCTCGCGCTTCTTCATCGCGATCTTCTCGGCGAGGCGGTAGTAGATGTCCGGGTGGATGTAGCGTAGGCAGAGGTCCTCGAGGTCGGCCTTCACCGAGTTGATCCCGAGGCGCGACGCGAGCGGGACGTAGATGTCGAGCGTCTCCTGTGCCTTCGCCTGCTGCTTCTCCTTCGTCATGTACTGGAGCGTCCGCATGTTGTGCATCCGGTCCGCGAGCTTCACGATGATCACGCGCAGGTCCTGCGCCATCGCCACAACCATCTTCCGGAAGTTCTCGGCCTGCGTCTCTTCCTTGGTCTTGAACTTGATCTTCGAGATCTTCGTGCAGCCGACGACGATCTGGGCGACGCTCTGGCCAAAAAGCTTCGCGATCTCCTCCGGCGAGACGTCGCAGTCCTCGACGGTGTCGTGGAGGAGGCCCGCCATGATTGAGTCGAGGTCCATCTTGAGCTTGATCAGCGTCGCCGCGACGTTCAGCGGATGGATAATGTAGGGCTCGCCGGATGAGCGCTTGACGCCGGCGTGCATCTGGTCGGCGAACTCGAAGCACTTCCGGAGGAGGCCCAGGTCGCCGTCGGGCAGGAGCACCTCGGCCCGCTTGACGAGCTCGTCGATCGTGAGATTTGCCTCGTGAGAAAAGTCGATCCGTTCGGCGAACATATTAGGCGAGTATCCTTTCCACCAGGGCCTTGAGGTTCCGGTACGCGAGCTCGACGTCGTCGTTCATGATGACGTGGTCGAAGTCGTCCTTCCGGAGGAGTTCCTTCCGGGCGTTGGCGATCCGCTCGAGGATGACGTGCTCGGAGTCGGTCCCGCGGGCGCGGAGCCGCTTTTCGAGCTCGGCCACCGACGGGGGCTCGATGAAGATGACCTGGGCGGCGGCACCGTAGATCCGCTTCATAGCGTCGGCGCCCTGAACGTCGAGGTCGAAGAGCATCTTCCAGTCGTTGTCGATCCCTTCGGTGACGAAGCGTTTCGACGTCCCGTAGTAGTTGGAGTGGACCTTCGCCCACTCGATGAACCCATCCTCGGCGATCTGCCGCTCGAAGCTCTCGGGTTTGATGAAGTAGTAGTCTTTTCCGTGCACCTCGCCGGGCCTCGTGGGCCTGGTCGTGCAGGACACCGACCAGACGAGGTCGGGGATGTCGGCCTTGAGCCGGCCCAGCAGGGTGGACTTGCCCGTGCCTGACGGGGCACAGATGACGATCATCTTTCCGGCCATGCTTATTCCAGGTTGAGCGCTTGTTCGCGGATCTTCTCTAATTGTACTTTCATCTCGACGACGTGCGACGAAATTTCCGGGACGGCAGATTTTGATCCCATCGTGTTCGTTTCCCGGCCCAGCTCCTGGAGGAGGAAGTCGATCTGGCGGCCCACCTCCCCGGTCGAACGGAGGACGGACCGGAGCTTGTCGACATGGATCTTCGCCCGATTGATTTCCTCGTCTATTTCGAGCTTCTCGAGGTAATACACGACCTCCTGGAGGAACCGGGACTCGTCGATCTTGAGGTCCTTCAGCTTCTCATTGAGCTTGGCCGTGAGCTTCTCGCGCATGAGCTCCGGGTAGCGCGCCTTCTGCTTTTCCACTTCCGCGAGGCACGACTCGTAGATCGCGAGGTGCTCGAGGAGCTTCCCCACGAGCTTCGCACCCTCGGCGGCGCGGGAGGCCTTGAGCGCCGTGACCGCCGCCTCGAGGGAGCGGACTAAGAGCGGTTCGAGCTCCTTGTCGCGGTCGCCGTCGTCGTCCTTGTAGAACTCGCCCCGGAGGAACTCCGTCGGCGACGGGTGGAGGCCGACGCGGCCCGCCTCGAAGACGGGCCGCAGGAGATCGAGGTAGGCCGCGACCTTCCGCGGATCCACCTGGAAATCGGCGGCGGCGCGGTCGCTGCGCTTATAGGAGATCGAAACGTCGAAGCTTCCGCGGCGGAACTCCTGCTCGAGCCGGGACCGGAGGTCGAGCTCGAACGCGTTGAAGAGCGAGCTCATCCGGAACTTGTAGTCCTTGAACCGGTTGTTTACCGTCTTGATCTCGGTGGTGATGGTGTAGGCCTCGCCGACGACTTCGCTCTTGCCGAAGCCGGTCATGGAGTAGACGGACATACTAACCTTTTACCTGGTCGGAGGCGTCGACGGTGAGGGTGATGTTGCCCATCTGGCGGAACTTTTCGAAGCGCTTCTGCATCATCGCGTCGAGGTCGTCTCTCTTGAGCCCGGCGAGGCCCGTCACGATCGCTTCCTTTACGAGCTGGAGCGCCTTGTCCGGATGCCGGTGGGCGCCGCCGGCCGGCTCCTTGATGATCCCGTCGATCACCTGGAGCTCGAGGGCCTTGTTCGGGGAGAGCTGGAGCGAGTTCGCCGCGGTCTCGGCCATCTTCGGGTCCGACCAGAGGATCGAGGCGCAGGACTCGGGCGAGATCACCGAGTAGACGGAGTACTCCATCATGAAAACCTTGTCGGCGACGGCGATCCCGAGAGCGCCGCCGGAACCGCCCTCGCCGATGACGATGGAGATGATCGGGGCCTTGATCTTAAACATTTCTTCGATGTTTTCCGCAATCGCGAGGGCCTGGCCCCGCTCCTCGGCGCCGATGCCGGGGTACGCGCCCGGGGTGTCGACGAAGGTGACGACCGGGATCCCGAACTGCGAGGCGAGGTGCATGACCCGGAGGGCCTTCCGGTAACCTTCCGGATTGGCCATGCCGAAGTTCCGCTTGATCTTTTCCTGGGTCTTGCGGCCCTTTTCGATGCCGATCACGGCGACCTTCTGGCCGTCGATGTAGCCGAAGCCGGTGATCATCGAGGGGTCGTCCGAGAAGCGCCGGTCGCCGTGGACCTCGTGGAAGTCGGTGACGAGCTTTTCGATGTAGTCGACCGCGTGGGGCCTCGCCGGGTGGCGGGAGAGCTGCGTCCGCTCCCACGGGGAGAGCTTGGTGTAGATGTCCTCGAGCATGCGGTTGACCTTCGCCTGCAGCGCCTCGATCTCGTGCGAGATATCGATCGACTGATGCGAAGTTTGCTTCAACTCGCGGATCTGGTTTTCAAGCTCGGAGACCGGACGTTCAAAATCTAGAGTAAAATCCATCAAAACCCTCGGGTTGAGTTGTTAGTCGGAACTGAAAAAGTGGGGTTAAAGTACCTTTTTTGAGAGGAAAATGCACGTGATTCCTCCTCTCTGGCCGCCTAAGTCTTTGAAAGATGGTTAACCCAGGTTACCGAACCACATCTACGGAAGCGGTGCTTACGTAGAAGTGTGCTGGCCGGAACCTATTCCCATCCCTGGACTTCTCCGGATTCGAAGTAGATGAATTTTTGATTGCCGTTCAGGCGGTAAAGCCAGCGCTCGTTTTCGTTACGGGGGTTTCCGGCGACTTCGACGCGGACGGGTTTTCCGAGGGACGCGAGGACGTCGTTCTTCTTCATTCCCAGGAGGACGTCGTTCTTTTGGATCGCGGAGGCACGCTCGCGGGTGGGGACGCCGGGCTTCGGGGCCGGGAGGAAGCCGCGGTTCACTAGGTACTCGCGCCGCTCGTGGGGCGGAAGCTTCAGGAAGAAGATCCGCTCGGAGACCGAGGCGAGGCGGTGCCGGTGTTCCTGGTAGAACTCGGCGCTTTCCTCGGACTGCATCGACTCGAGGGTCCGGAGCTCCTGCTTCAGAAACCGGGAGCCGCCGTCGAACTCCTCCCCTTCGGAGGCCGGCGTCCGCCGCCGCCGTTCGCCGGGGCTCATCCAGTCGCGGCCGGTGTCGCCGGCGACGATCGCAAAGTCTTCCCGCGGGCTAAAGAAGCTCGAATCATCGTGCTCCATTTCGGAGAGGTAGCTTCGGCCCGTGTGGAGCTGCGAACACCCCAGCGAAAAAACAAGGAGGAAGAAGAGGGCGAGGACCTTCGGCAACATAAAAAAACCATCCTTTGCTCGATTACGTCTTGGACCTTTTCGGAAGCTTCGTCAGTGCGCTGTAGGCCCGGCGGCGGGGGCGGCAGGCTTTTCCGATACCCGACCGCACCGCTTTCGCCTCAGCAAATGCCCCGGGCAGCCGATAGGGATACCAGATGGGACTACTGGAAAAACTTGAAACCCTCATCAACGGCCTGATCTACCGGCTCTTCGAGCTGGCGGCGGAGCGCGCGCCGGCGCCGCTGCGGAACCTCTTCGCGCGGCTCAGGGCCCTTAAGGATCGCCTGGTCGCCGTCGTCCGGGCGCTTCCGGTGACGGCGAAGACCCTCCTTCTCACGTTCCTCGCCCGCGGCCGCGCGCTCATCGCCGAGCTGAACTTCAAGGAAGCGCTCCTCGAGACGTATCAGCGGGCCCTGGAGAACTACCGGGAACGGAGCGCGGGCCCGGCCGGGAAGCTCAAGGGCCTCCTCCTGATGCCCTTCCTACTGGTCGCCCAGTGGCTCCGGGGCCTCTCCGCGGGCCAGGCGCTCCTCCTGCTGAGCTTTTCGTTCGCCTCGGTGGTCGCCGTGATCGGCATCGGGTTCTCAGGCCAGAAGCTCCTCGGCGCCGGCGCCGCGGGCCGGGGCCCGGCGAGCGTCGAGGTCGAGGTCGCCTACGAGCGGCCCGACTACTATAAGAAACAGACGAAGCACTTCGAGCTCACGAACTTCCGCCTGCCGGTGCACTTCGCCGACGTGAACGAGATCCACTCCGTCGACGTCGACTTCACGGCGACCGTGAGCAACCGCCACGCGCGGATCTTCCTCGAGAAGCACGAGTTCCAGCT
This sequence comes from Bacteriovoracaceae bacterium, assembly GCA_044371595.1. Lineage (GTDB taxonomy): Bacteria > Bdellovibrionota > Bacteriovoracia > Bacteriovoracales > Bacteriovoracaceae > Peredibacter. Next base: position 4,412 of record JBILTI010000014.1, on the reverse strand, counting down.
CCGCGACCACCTCGTGCTCAACGTCGAGCCGTCGGTCGCGACGTTCCCCCTCGAGGACGAAGGGAAGGAGATCATCCGCCGGAAGCTCCTCGTCGAGGTCGACGAGTTCCTGAAGCTCCGGGGCATCGAAGGCCAGGTCGTCGAGCTCAAGATCACCTACGTCCTCGCGAACTAGGGTTCCGCCGCGAGCGACTTCACAGTCTTTTCCGTCAACCGCAGTTTCCGCGCCGCGAGAGACACGTTGCCCGCGCAGAGGCCCAGCGCCCGCTTCACGTAGTCGGCCTTGAGCTCCCGCAGCGGGACGATCTCGTCGCGCGCGGAGATCGTCGCGAGGTCCGAGCTCGCGCGGAGGAGCTCCTCGTCGAAGACGTCGAAGTCGAGCTTCGGGGACTTCGAGAGGACCTTCTTCTTTTCCAGGTGCCCGAAGAGCTGCCGGAGGTTGCCGGGCCAGGGGAGCGTTTCGTAGAACTCCTGGAGCCGCGGGGACACGGTCACGGACTCGCGGAGGGAGAAGTGCCGGCAGGCCTCGCGGATCCGCGCCGGCTCCGTCCGGAGCGCGGCGAGCTCGATCGTGTGGCCCGACTTTAACCGGAAGTAGAAGTCGCGGCGGAACCGCCCCTCCTTGACGAGCGGCTCCAGCGGCTGGCCTGCAGCGAAGACGAGCCGCGCGCGGATCGCGGTTTCGTTCACGTCGCCGACCTTCCGGAAGCGGTTGCTGTCGAGGAACGTCAGGAGCTTCGTCTGGAGATCCGGCGGGAGCGAGTCGACCTCGTCGAGGAAGAGGGTTCCGTTTTCGGCTTCGAGGAAGGCGCCGGACTTTTCGGCGATCGCGCCGGTGAAGGCACCCTTCTTGTGGCCGAAGAGCTCGGACTCGATGAGCTGCTCGTTGAACGACGAGAGGTTGACAGCGACGAACTTCCCGGGCCTTCCGCTCGCGGCGTGAATCATCGCCGCGAGGTGCGACTTCCCCGTCCCGGTTTCCCCCTGGATCAGGATCTTCAGAGTCGATGCGAGGAGCGGTTGCTCGAGGAGCACCGGGTGCTCGAAGCGCCGCCGGACGTGTTCGGCGAGGTCGAACGGGTCGAAGTTGATCCGGTTGTCCTCGATGTAGAGGCGGTCGGCCAGGTAGAACGGCGCTCCCCGGAGCGCCTTCAGAACGAACCGGCCTCCCTCCGCGGCGCCGTCGAGCTCGAGCCGGTAGTGGAACGGCTGGGGGCCGTGGCCCGGGAGCTCGAAGTAGGATCCCGAGAGCCCCTCGGGCCGGAACTTCGGCGAGACGAGGTCGATTCGGAGGCGGTTCAGGGTAAAAGCCTTTTTCCTGCCACTGAACGGGAGGATGCTGCAGCTGTCGCCGATCCGAACGCCGCTGGCCGCGATCTGCTTCTGCATCAATTTTTGCTGGTACATATGGGCTCCTAAAGTTAAAGACGACCACCCGCCTTTTCTGCTAAGATCGGCCAGAAGGAAACCCCAAGCAGAGGATAACGGGATGAACATTCAGAAGGGAAAAACTGAATTTCTCATGGGCATCGATACGATCGAGCAGCTCCAGCAGTGGCTGAACGAACACCCGTTCGCGAACGGAATCGCCTTCATCGGCCGCTCCAACGTTGGAAAATCCTCGCTGATCAACGCGCTCTTCGGGAAAACCACCGCGCGCGTCTCGAAGACCCCGGGCCGGACGCGGCAGGTGAACATCTTCGACTTCATCGTTGAGAACAAGGAGACGAGGTCCCTCGAGCACTTCTACCTGTTCGACGTCCCCGGCTACGGGCACGCCGAGGTTTCGAAGGAGATGGCCCAGAACTGGCAGGGCCTCCTCGACACTTTCTTCCACCTCTGCAGCAGCAAGATCCTCCTCCTGAACATCCAGGACGCGCGGCATCCGCTCCAGGAGAGCGACCTCGTGTTCCACAAGTACATCAAGGCCTTCGACCTCGAGACCTACCTCCTGTTCAACAAGGTCGACAAGCTCAAGACCCAGAGCGAGCGCGCGAAGCTCAAGGTGCAGATGCCGGAGATCTACAGGAAGTTCAAGTGGGTCAAGCAAATCCACTTCACCTCCGCGGAGAAGGGCGACGGCATCGCGGGCGTTGAGGACGCGATCGTGACGTTCGTGAAGCGGAACAGCGACATGAAAGGCTTTAACTGACTAGAGCGGTTGGGATGAGGTTGCGCTAGTGGAACGGGCCCGTCCGCGGTAACATATTCCAACTATGCTAAGCCTCGATCACCTCTTCCTCGAGCCCGAGGACGAGAAGAAAATTGACCACATCTTCGCCGACCTCCGCGTCCGCTACAAGGACTACCGGGACCCGTGGGGATTCGACCTCGACCTCTGCCAGAGCGCGCTGAAGCGCCTCTTTCCGATCTACCGCTCGTACTTCAAGGTCCGGGTCTTCGGCGCGGAGAACGTGCGCGACGATCACTACATCGTCGCGGCGAACCACACCGGGCAGCTCCCGATCGACGGGATGCTCATCACGATGGCCTTCCTCATGGACGTCGATCACCCCCGGATCCTGCGCGCGATGGTTGAGCGGTTCATGGCGCAGCTCCCGTTCATCGGCGACTTCACGGCCCGGACCGGATCGATCCTCGGGGACCGCGCCAACTGCGCGTACCTGATCGACCACGGCGAATCGATCCTCGTGTTCCCCGAGGGCGTCCGGGGGATCTCGAAGAACACGCCCGACTACTACAAGCTCCGCCACTTCTCCGAGGGCTTCTACCGGATCGCCCTCCAGAAGAAGACCCCCGTGCTCCCGGTCTGCGTGATCGGGGCCGAGGAGATGTTTCCGTTCGTTGTTCACTCGAAGCGCCTCGCGAAGCTCCTCCGGGTCCCGGCGCTCCCGCTCACGGCGAACCTCCTCCCGCTTCCGTCGCCAATCGACATTCACATCGGAGCGGAGATCCCGATTCCGGAGCACCTCGAAGAGGAGGCCACGGACAAGGAGATCAAGGAGAACGTCTTCCACATAGAAAACACAATCCGCCGGATGATCGTCGCGGGGCTCAAGGTCCGGCGGCCCTTCCTCGATCCGCTCCGGAAGCCGATCTCGCAGTTCGTGATCAAGGAATTCCGGAAGAAGGCCAGCCGATGAAGCCGTTCCGGAAGATCCTCATCATCGGCATCGCCGGGGGCCTCGCGCAGATGACGGCGCGGCTGATCCTCCTCGAGCACCCCGACTGGGAGATCGTCGGCATCGACTCCCGGAGCGTCGACAACGTTCCGCAGCTCGCGGGCCTCACGGCGCTGAACATGAAGTACTCGCGGGGGAACTTCGAGAACCTCTTCCGGGTTCAGAAGTTCGACGCCGTCTACCACCTGGGCCGCATCAGCCACGTCGCCAACGAGCAGAACCTCCTCGCGAAGCGCATCGACCTGTCCGTGATGGGCACCAACCGGATCCTCGAGATGTGCGAGCGCTCCGGTGTGCGGAAGGTGGTGATCCTTTCGACGTTCCACGTCTACGGCGCGCTCCCCGACAATGCGATCTTCCTGCCCGAGGACGCGCCCCTCCGCGCAAGCATGCGCCACCCCGAGCTCCGGGACGTGATCGAAATGGACCAGATCTGCACCAACTGGATGTGGAAGAACCAGAACAGCATCTCCGCCGTCGTGCTCCGGCCTTGCAACATCGTAGGGACCCAGATCCAGAACTCGATGACGAAGTTCCTCGCGGGCCCGGTGGCGCTCCGGCCGATCGACTACAACCCGTTCTTCCAGTTCATCCACGAGTTCGACATGGCCAACATCCTCTACCGGGCCCTCGACACCCTGCCCACCGGGACCTACAACGTCGCGGGCGACGAGTTTATCGCGCTCCGGGACGCCCTCGACGTCGTCGGAACGAGGGCCGTCCCGTTCCCGATGGCCCTCGCCGGCGGCGTGAACGACGTCCTGAAGAGGTTCAGCATCAACGTCCCGGACTACCTCCTCGACTACCTGAAGTTCTCCTGCCTGATTTCGAACAAGGAGCTCAAGAAGCACCTGGGTCCCGATTTCCTGCGGTTTACGATCCGCGAGGCCCTGGAACTGATCCAGCTCAAGTAGTAGACGCTCAGGGCAATTTTTTAAGATTACCAGAAAAAGGTGCAAGGCGGCCCGTCGTCAACTCCTATAATTCGTCCATTAAGACAAATGGGAGTTATCCCATGAAAATGATCATGACATTTATCCTCGTTTTTTTCCGCCGGCACGACCTTCGCGCAAGACATCGGGGACACCGTTTACGCCAGAAACGACAGAGGCCACCTCGTGGGCCATTGACAATCTTTTCGGAACCCAGGCCGAGGTTAAGTGGACCCTCGCAAACTGGAAACCCGCCGCCTTCGATCGAACCTTCATGTGGAAGCGGTCGACGCTCTCACCAGCGGTCCGGTGCTTCCGTTGCCTCTGTCAGGGAGAT